>CAZDAB010000139.1:0-7865 GCA_964502855.1 uncultured Desulfobacteraceae bacterium
ATAATAAGCTTCGGCCTCTATGAGTCCGCTCAAGGTTATTTTATCCGCCCATTTTCCCAGGACACCCTCTTGCTTTTGTTCCATTTTTTCTTCAATTCGACGGACCCGTTCCGGCAGGCCCTGACCTTCAGTCCGGGTGGGAGCCTCTTTGGAAATTTCTTCTGTTGACATTTTTTCCTGGTTACCCAGTTTCTCTTCGAGAATTCTGATTTTCTCTTTGAGGGCTTTTAGCTCTTGCATGAGTTCGTGGTTGGACATCTCTTCACAAACGCAAACACCCGGCATCATTAACGACGCTGTGAAAAATGCTAAGAAAATACTCATAAACACCTTATTCATAACTGTTCTCCTCATTCAGTCTATTATCTGTTATTAGAAAATGTTTACTTTTCCTTCCAGTCATGGAACTTGATCCAGATCACAGCGCCGATTTCTATGTCCTTTTCCTCACCCTTATGCTTGAGTTTTTCATCAGCAGTGTTCAAGGCTGCAAATCCCCACCAACCGGCCTTTGGCGCTGCATAGGTAAATACTCCGTTTTCATCGGCCTTGATCGTCTGGGTAACCATGTAATCTGTGGGTGCTTGGGCCTTTGCATCTTCGTTATAGTATTCTACTTCCACCTCAGCATATGGGACCGGGTTTCCGTCCAGTTTTACAATTCCCTGAAACACGTTTCCGGTATAAAGACCGAATGGCTTTGATAGGGGAACGATCTCGGTTTTCAGCCCGATTTCTTCATCCCAGCCCTCATCATCGCCAAATGCCGTAACCACCGTTTTGGTATAATGCACGATAAAACAATCCTCCGCCGGTTCCCAGTAGGGTTTGGGCTCCATATAGAAGATGTACACACCCGGCCTTTTTACAGAATAATCCAATTCCCATGCCGTATGCCCCATGACCGAAGTCTTTTTTAGACTGCCGAGCAAATTCTGTTTGTTGCCGTTTGCCATAACCCTGAAAGCAACCGGCGTTACCAGTTCCATTCCATGCCCTTCAAAGGGGTGAGAAAATGAGAGCGTCACCGTCACATCTTTGTTCTCGCCCTGCATAACCATACTGTCCGAGGGAATCACCATACCGAAATGTGCAAAAGCCCGACCTGCCAGTATGAAAATCGCTGCAATCATAACCGTAAAAATCATACCTTTCTTCATGAAGACCTCCTTAAGTGCAAAAAAAAACCACAAAATTACGGCATCTTCATGATACCCATACCTTAGTGGTTTTATGTGTTTTTTTATGAAGTATTTTTTTTTGCAGCCTTCTGACTGCTATTTTTTAAAAAACAACTATATTACAAAATAGACGATGTCAATATAATTTATAAGAATTTCGTTTTCCGCGCGCCACCTTGCTATAGTCGCCATAATTGGAGCACTTTTATCTGTTGAGTGATTTAGCCATTATAATGGAATTGTTTTATCCTTGACGGTTTTGTAAAAAGTCCAACTTCTGCGTTGTGCTGCATTTCGCAATCATTCAACGTACGATAAGTACGCCTCATGATTACGAAACTTGCACGCCTTGAATTTGAACTTTTTACAAAACCGTCTAAATCGGACTTTTTACGGGTTTATCATCCTTTACTCTTAATTTCACGTTGGCGTTGCTTATAGAGAGGTTCATCAAAAACAATCGTCTCAGGGTCGATCAACCACCGGAATTCACCACGAGCCGCTACCTTGTCCAACTCATTTTTATAGCGGGCATAATTGGTCGGCGCTATTGCAACGAGAGGTTCCCAATCCGCCTCTACGGAAAGTGTCGGACAGATCGTCACGCAACGCCAACAATAAATGCACGGATCTTGAATGCGCGGGGGTTCAGCTTCAATATCAATCCCTTGGACCGGACAGTTTTCCTCACATTCGTGACACTGGATACACGTATCCGTATTGATGCTGAATTCCGGCATGAACTGCTTGATAGCCTCTTTTGTCAACACTTTGCTTTCTTCGATCCATTCTTCGGAAGAAACCGGTCCTGGTTCTGGAATAACATCGCCGCCGTTATGTTTGATTTTTTGGCTACGTTCCACGATCTCTCTACCAAAGGCTTTGGCTTGCTCGAAATCGTATGAATCCGGATGACCGTATGTATAGCTTGGCCTGGGATAGAACGGAACGGTTATGTTTGCATAGGAATTGTGGAACCCTATGACCGTGGCACCCCTTTTATTCAACTTTTTCGTCACCGATGGGAAAAAGTCGCCGATAATATTTCCATGGGTGCAAAATACAAACCAATGCCGACCTTCCTGTTCAGGTAAAGCTTCAATAAAGTCCTGCACATTAAACGGCTCTTTATACCAAAATACCGGGGAGCCTATTCCGATAAGTTCATAATCCGATAACGATGTTGGTTCTACATCATTCAACGCTTTCATGATACATTCGCTCTTAGCATCTATTATGCCGTCGTGAATGCACTCGGCAATCTTACGGGTATTGCCCGTTTGTGAAAAATGGATAATCAGTGTTTTCATAGTGCAGACTCCTTTTTTGTATCAGTTTAGCTCTTTGAAAAAAATATTATTGTTTCATAAAGTATCACGAGATCCAAGCATAACAAGAAAATGTTGCCTGCAAAGTCACTTGACTTGAGAATAAAAAGTCTTTATGAATTGAAATTTTTGTGAAGAAGCACTATTAAAACAGGCAATAGGTGAGTTCCTTGAAACAAATCGCGTTTAGACAAGCGGTAATATTTTAAAAAAACGAACGTGTTTCGAAAACAACAAAGCGACATCTCAACAAATTTTGGAGCCCTCCGGCGCGTCAATATGATCATTTAAAACACCAGAATTTATTGAGATGCTATAAAAATAACAAGTGAACACATAAATTAAATGAAACAAAAAATAATAAACCTGATCCGTAACGCCGCAACCCGTGCATATGAAAAAGGTGATTTGCCTTCAAAAGCGTTTCCGGAAATTGAAGTTGAAGTACCCAAAATAGAATCGCATGGTGATTTTTCAACAAACATCGCAATGGTTACGGCATCTGTACAGAAGATGCCCCCGCGAAAGATTGCAGAATCGATTTTAAAACATCTCAAAGATCCGGACCATATTTTGGCAAAAACAGAGATTGCCGGTCCCGGCTTTATCAATTTTTTTGTAAACATATGGTCCTGGTATCCTGTGTTAGACAAAATCCATCAAGAAGATATCCGTTATGGCGCTTCGGATATCGGCAATGGTGAAAAAATCCAGGTGGAATTTGTAAGCTCCAATCCAACAGGGCCTTTGCATGTGGGACACGGCCGGGGTGCTGCGGTTGGCGACAGCGTGTCGAATATCTTACGGTTTTGCGGATATGATGTTCAAAAGGAATATTATATCAACGATTCGGGTCGTCAGATACATACGCTGGGCAAATCTGTTTTTCTTCGATATAAGCAGTTGCTGGGAAAAAAGATTCAGTTTTCGCAAGACTGTTATCAGGGCGACTATATTAATGATTTTGCTAAAAAAATATGCGATTACAAGGGAAAAACGCTTCTGGACCAGGATGAAGAAAAGTCGATTTCATACTGTGCGCAGTTTGCGGCAGAACGTATTATTGAACAGATCCGTCAGGATCTTACGAACTTCGGAATCGAGTTTGACAACTGGTTCAGTGAACAGAGCCTTTACGATTCCGGCAAGGTGGGAGTTGTTATAGACGATTTTCGAGATAAGAACATAATATATGAAAAAGATGGTGCGTTATGGTTTAAAACCAAAGATTTTGGAGATGAAAAAGATCGCGTAGTGGTTCGCAAAAACGGCCAGACCACATATTTTGCGTCTGATATCGCATATCACATGGATAAGTTTGAACGAGGGTTTGAACGGGTAATTGATGTCTGGGGTGCTGACCACCACGGATATATTTCACGGGTAACCGGTGCTATCCAGGCGTCGGGTATTACTAAAAATCGATTCAACGTCATACTGGTTCAGCTTGTCAATCTTTTGCGTGGGGGTGAGCCGGTTGCCATGTCCACCCGGGCCGGTGAATTTGTTACCCTCAGTGATGTGGTTAAAGAAGTTGGAAAAGATGCCGCAAGATTTATTTTTTTAACCCGCCATTATGAGAGCCCCCTTGATTTTGACCTGGAGCTGGCAAAGAAAAAGACCAACGACAATCCGGTTTTTTACGTTCAATATGTGCATGCCCGGATATCCAGTATTGCCCGCAAGGGTCGGGAAAGGGGGTTAGACCATATCACCGGGGACCAAAAGGCCATGGCAATGCTTAAAGAACCCGAGGAAATCAACCTTCTGAAAACCATGTCCCGCTATCCGGATGTTTTAAAAAACAGTGCAAAATTCATGGAACCTCATCACATAACATTTTATCTCATGGACCTTGCGGCGTGTTTTCATGCCTATTACAACAAGCACAGAGTCTTGTCTGATGAGCCTCTATTGTCCCGGGGCCGGCTCTATATGGTACTGGCGGTACAAAAAGTCATACGGAACGGATTGACGCTGTTGGGTGTGTCTGCCCCTGAAAGAATGTAGTTATAAAAAAATACAATAGCTCAGCCACCAAGGCACAAAGTCACAAAGAATGGGTATAGATTATTATAATATTTGGTGTCTTCGTGTCTGGCTTATCGTTTAAAATTATGGAGAAAAAAGAAAAAACTTCGCCTAACAAAAAGAAATCCTCGACTCAGTGGACACGCAAAGGGTTGACCCTGTGGATTTGCCTGACCTTTTTTGCATGTGCATGGATGTTTGTCCTGGGGATCTTCGTGGGAAGAGGAACCGTCCCTGTAAGGTTTGATATCGAAAAGCTCGAAAACGAATTGGCCGCTTTAAAGGAAGCAGTTATCAAGAAGGAATTCGGCCGATATAAACTGGATTCACCTTCCGAAGACAACAAGACCCATATGGAGTTTTACGATGCTCTGAAAAATACCGGCGGTGAAGAGCGGCTAAAAGCAGATATACCCCAAAAAAAACCAACGCCGTTGCTCAAAAAAACCGTTTCTACGGCAAAAAAACAGGCTGTATCCAAAAATACCGTAACAGCACCAAAAGCAAAAACCGCCCCGGTTAAAAAATCAGCCGAAGACAATAAAAATTTGACTATTCAGGTAGCCGCATTAAAAGATTTAAAAGTCGCCGATGACCTGGTGGCAAAATTAAAAAAAAAAGGATACCCTGCATACAGAAGCATGGGAAAGATTCCAGGGAAGGGCATCTTTTATCGGATAAGGATAGGGTCTTTCAAAAACAGGGCAGATGCCGACAACATATTCAACAGATTAAAAAAAGAAAACATAAAAGCAATCATCGTTCAGCGATAGTTTTTTAAATTGAATTTTGTAATTTTTATGGCAAAACATATTCGCCACTAAGACACTAAGTCACGAAAATGATTTTAATTAAAATAGTTTTCCTTTGTGTCTTCGTGCCTTTGTGGCAATTTTTAAGTTTATCCGGCTTAAGGAGATATTATGAAAATAACTAAACAGGAAGTCCTTCATGTGGCAAACCTTGCCCGTCTTGATGTTGATGAGGTACTTATAGACAAGTTTGCCGGACAAATTGGAACTATATTGGAATATGTCGATACATTAAATTCCGTTGACACCCAATGTGTTACGCCGACCTCTCATGCCATTTTCTTGACCAACGCCTTCCGGGAGGATGATGAAAAACAAAGTTTTGACTGTGATTCGGCACTTTCCAATGCCCCTGAAAAAGAGGATGGAAATTTTATCGTTCCAAAAGTGATTATTTAGTGCCCGAACGAAAACTAGGATTTTTCGTTAAGATCAAGGAAGACGAAAATTTTAACCACAGGAATACGGGTAGTATTTCGAGGATTAAAATTTGAGTCTGACGCAGATATTGGCGAAAAAGACAGTTTTCGTTCAGGCACTAGTGAAAAGGAAAAGAATGTATGAATCTTCATGAACTTACCATAAAAAAAGCCCACATGCTGTTAAAGGAGAAAGAAATATCTTCCCAGGAACTGACCCGGGCGGTACTTGATCGTATTGACGCTGTAGAAGAAAAAGTGGGTGCATATATTTCCGTGGCCGGTGAAACGGCCATGGCCCAGGCCAGAATTGCCGATAAAGCAATCTCCCAGGGCAATATTTTACCATTGACAGGTATTCCCATGGCAATCAAGGATCTTATATGTACAAAGGGTCTGCGGACTACCTGTGCTTCCAGAATTCTCGAAAATTTTGTGCCGCCCTATGATGCTACCGTGGTAAAAAAGTTGAAAACACAAGGTGCCGTAATTGTCGGCAAAGCCAATATGGATGAATTTGCCATGGGCTCATCCAACGAACATTCCGCCATAAAACTTACCCGCAACCCCTGGGACCTGACGCGGATCCCCGGCGGTTCAAGCGGAGGCTCCGCAGCGGCCACTGCCGCGGATATGTGCATCGGATCATTGGGGTCGGATACCGGCGGATCTATCCGCCAACCCGCGTCACACTGCGGTGTTGTGGGGATGAAACCCACATACGGCAGGGTCTCCCGATTCGGTCTGGTCGCATTTGCTTCCTCTTTAGATCAAATCGGCCCATTGACCAAGGATGTCACCGATTGCGCCATGGTAATGAATGTTATTTCCGGATACGATTCCGCCGATTCCACATCAGTGCCTATAGATGTGCCGGATTATACCTCTTTTCTTGAGGACGATTTAAAAGGGATGGTTGTCGGCATCCCAAAGGAATATAGTGCCGCCAAAGGTCTGGATCCCGATGTCTCCGATGCGGTTAAACATGCCGTTGAAAAAATTCAAGAAATGGGGGCCGGGTGTGTTGAAGTCTCTCTGCCTCACACGGAACATGCAGTGGCTGCCTATTATGTGATTGCACCTTCAGAAGCAAGTTCCAATCTTGCCCGGTACGACGGGGTTAAGTATGGTTACAGGGACAAGAATAAAAAAAGTCTGATGGAAATGTACAAAAGCACTCGTTCCATAGGGTTCGGCCCGGAAGTTCAGCGGCGCATTATTATAGGCACATACTCGCTTTCCGCAGGATATTATGATGCATATTACGGCAAGGCATCCCAGGTTCGAACCTTGATTATAGAGGATTTTAAAAAGGCATTTGAAAGCTGTGATGTGATCCTGTCGCCGGTGGCGCCCACCCCTGCTTTTAAGATAGGGGAAATGGTCGATGATCCGCTGACCATGTATTTATCCGATGTCTTTACCCTTTCGGCAAACCTTGCCGGAATACCCGGCATCTCCCTTCCTTGCGGGTTTTCATCAAAAGGACTTCCCATCGGACTTCAGATGATGGCAAAACATTTTGAGGAGGGAAAACTTTTTAAAGTTGCCTACAATTTCGAGCAGGCCTCCGATTTTCACAAGAAAAAACCAAACTTATAAAACTTATAAAAATATTTAACCACGAAGAACACGAAGGGGCACGAAGATTGGAATTTGATGAATTATCAGGTATAAAAATCGGATTATTGATGAATTTTAACGTTCAATATAGGAAGAACGGAATTCAGCGAATGGTTTTATAAATTCTTCGTGATCTTCGTGGTCTTCGTGGTAATAAACATATTGATTATCAGCAAAGGAAACTAATTTATGACGATTCAGCCAAAAGGGGAAGATTTGAGAAAAGCCGTCAAGTGGGTTTCCGGTGAACGAAAGTACAACCCGGAAAAGGAATTAAAGGCGCTCATCGAAGAGGCATGCCTGAAATTCGACCTGTCGCCCATGGATGCGGATTTTTTATTCCGCACGCTGCGAGAACAAGAAAAGTAAATAGTGTCCATCCATAAACGGCATCTTTCGGTCCCCGGCGGCGTTCTTGCTCGTTTTCAATCCTCGAAATAGCGCGCTATGCCTGCGGTTGAAAACTCGCTC
>CAZDAB010000140.1:0-7863 GCA_964502855.1 uncultured Desulfobacteraceae bacterium
AAGCATAAAGGAGGTGATCATATGGCAAGTTGGAAATGTGGAAATTGCGGATATATGCTCGAAGCGGATACCCCCCCTGAAAAGTGTCCATCCTGCAAAGAAAAATGCGAGTTCCTCGACAACACCTGTTATACTCCGGACTGCGAAATTGAAGGCATTGACAAACGAATATGATTTTGAGGGAGGCTTCAAATGGCCCAGGATTACGGCCGTGAAATCGCAGGAAAATTATAAGGTGTTAGTACCGATGGAATATTTATCGGTAGAATCTATTAAATTTTTTGAGGCGTAGCTGCGTAATAGAGAAATTACAAAGCCATTGCATTAAAGGAGGATATTATGACGACACCCAAGCATTGTCCGGGTTTTGAGAATTTCAAGCATCTTAGCTCTTTTACATGTCAGTGCCCCGAATGCGGTCAAGAAAAGGAAATCTTTTCAGATGAGTTTGATAAGACTCATTTGTGCGACAGCTGCGGAAAAAAAATAGATTTTACGCAGTGTTCTTTGGAATCGGAAGCTTAGTACGATCGTCCTTTTCCCGGTTTTTGCTCATTTTTCAAAACAACATCTTTGGCCGCTGGTCTCATCAAAGATTCATTGTTATGTCAATGATTTCAGGAGGAATCCTATGCGTGCGATCGGCAAAAACATATTATGAGATTAAAATCCACAATGATTATGAGGTATTCAAGATTTAAAAAATCAGGAAAAACCGTATAGGAATAGTTAAAATGTTTGTATTAGGACTACAGGGAAGTCCCCGAAAAAAAGGAAACACTAATTATCTTATCAAAACATTCATGAACGAGGCTGAAAAATCTGGAGCCCGAACACATGTCATTGAAGTGGCTGAAAAAAATATCATTCCATGCATAGGCTGTGGTCTTTGCGAAAAGAAGGGTCACTGTGTTACTCAAGACGACGATATGACACTTGAAATCTATCCGTTGCTTCGTGAAGCCGATGTGATTGTGGCCGCCTCTCCTATATATTTTTACAATGTTACTGCACAGCTCAAGGCGCTTATTGACAGGAGCCAAACCCTGTGGTCCCGGAAATACAGGCTAAATATCGAGGACCCCCGAGGGAAAATGAGGCGTGGGTTTTTGCTGTCCCTAGGGGCCACCAAAGGAAAAAATCTCTTCGAAGGGGTTAAACTCACGGCACAATATTTTTTTGATGCAGTCAGAGCAAGTTATGAGGGGAGCCTCACTTATTGGCAGATAGAACATCGAGGGGATATGGAAAAGCATCCAACCATGCATGAAGAGGTCCGGGATGCGGTAGCTGGTCTTTTAAAACCTTTTCTGGCCAGGAAAAAAATATTGTTTGTGTGCCGAGAAAATGCCTGTCGCAGTCAGATGGCTTCAGCATTTACTCAGTATTCGGCCGGAGATAAAATTGAAGCCATTTCCGCAGGGAGCAAACCCGCGGATTCCATTAATCCTGACATGGTGAAAGCCATGCAGGAGAAAGGGATAGACATGGCCTTTCGCAGAACCCGATCCCTGAGTCAAGCAGTTTCGGATTTACAACCGGATATGATTATCAGCATGGGCTGTCAGGAAGAATGCCCATTCATACCCGGGACACAAACATTGGACTGGGATTTACCGGATCCCGCCGGTCAATCCATGGAATTTATGCGAACTGTGCGTGATGAAATAGAAAATAGAGTAAAGGATCTTGTAAGCAGTGTTTCGATTTAAGACAAAATTACCCGAATGCTTTTTAAACCGTGGAAATTTTGTAATTTATTGAAAATAAAGGCATTTGTTAGGCTTATATTTTTAACTCGGACATGGAATATTGGAATGATGGAATATTGGAATGATGATTTAAAGAAGATGACATTCCTCTATTTAATTCCCGTCAATAGGAATTTTACAATAACCCAACTTTCCATTTTCCCAGAACCCAATATTCCAGTGTTCCAATATTCCAACATTCCAATTGTGAGCGAAGCGAACTAACTTATAGAAAGGAGAAAGATAATATGCCGGTTAGATTAAAAGTCAAAGATATGATGGTGCCTATTGACGATTATGCAGTAACAACAGTTGATAAGACTCTAAAAGAGGCTGTTCCGGAATTGATGAGAATATATTGTCAGGTGGAAACCGGCAAATGTACGGAGGCCGGACATAGAACAAGTCTTGTTCTTGACAGTCAGGGCAAGCTTGCAGGGATCATGGATTTTAAAAGTATTCTTAAAGTTTTGATTCCCGAGATTGCCGGAGGAATCAGCGGGAAGTTGCAGGCGTTAGGAATTTCCATGGCCTTTGCCGAGGCCGATGCACACGATATGGATAGTTCAACGCACGGATTCAGGTCCAGGGTCAGGCAAAACGCCCAGACCCGGGTAAAAGACGTCATGCTTAAATTAAGAGGAACCATAGATGCAGATGCCGGTTTTTTAGATGCGTTGAAAATGATTTACCGCAATAAAGTTACCGTTCTGCCGGTCTTTGAGGGGGACAAATTGGTGGGTGTGCTTCGTGATTCAGATCTTTTCCTGGCGGCGGCAAATGTTCTCATGGAGTAGAGGCAACATATCAATACACCGGTGGTATTTTCACCTAATTAGGTTTTATTTAAAAACCCGAAAGAACAAATCATAAAAAAGGAGGTTTAAAATGGATAAGTATGTATGCACGGTTTGCGGTTATGTTTATGACCCGGAGCAGGGCGATCCCGACAATGGCGTGAATCCGGGGACAAAATGGGAAGATGTGCCGGATGACTGGGAATGCCCGGTGTGCGGCGCTTCAAAAAATGATTTTGAAAAAGAATAAAAACATGCAGTTTCCCGGGCAGGCGGAGCCGGTAGATTTAAATCGTCAAGGGTTGAGCTGTAGTCTCTACTACCGTGAACCCTTGACACTCCGTCTGAAGCGGATAACCCCAAGTCGAAAATTCCGTGAAAAGCGGGGAGGCGGGGTAACATCGGCCTGTCCGTGGCCGCCTCAAAAAACCGGGATAAAGTTATTATAAAGAAGATAGAAGACCTTAAATTCAACTGTCGCCAAATCATTATCCAGCAATATCTTGATTCTCATCCTTCTCTCCTTAGAGATACTTGATACACACGATACATACATTGTGTTTTGGCTCGGCCAAAAAGAACTCGTCTCATGAAAATGGGGTTCTATGCATTGAGGACCAAGCCATTAGCCCGAATATTTTATAAAAATTTTCGAGAGGCTTTTTCATTATCTCAGCACTTCAGCCAAAGGTTGGGGGAAAATATGAAGATCAACAGATGGGCGAAAATAAGCGAGGGCTCGCTATCATGAATTAAACATTTTATTGACATCCGCTGACACTTTGTGCCATTGATTTATATTACCACTTTGTGTCATGGTCGGCAATACATTTTTTATGATGGCGGTATAACAAAAAAGAGCAGGGAGGGACCCATGGATAGTAAAGAGTTCTCGCGCTTTCGCAAAAGGCTGAACAAGACGCAGAAACAGACGGCCCAGCTTCTGGGGGTATCGATTAAGGCCGTGCACAGTTACGAGCAAGGCTGGCGATCCGTACCGGCCCATGTGGAGCGGCAGATATTTTTTCTAATATCCAGGATGAGAGGCAGCGCCAAAGCTCTCAAATCGTGCTGGGTAATCAATAAATGTCCTCCTGAGAAGAAAAAAAAGTGCCCGGCATGGGAGTTTCAGGCCGGAAAGCTTTGCTGGTTTATTAACGGTACAATTTGTGACGGCACTATTTATAAAAATTGGAAAGAAAAGATGAAATTATGCCGTTCTTGCGAGGTTTTGAAATCATTTCTATGAACTTGATACGCATCTTTTTGAATTCAACCCGCGATGCACCTAATTGGAAAAGGATAAATTTATATTTTCATACAGACCTCGATATTTCGTTTAACATTGTGCAAATAAAATAAGAAGTTGCCGGGTGTTGCATTGAAATATTATCGATTTATTTTGTATTTTTTAGTGAGGAGGAAAAAATGATTGATCTAAACGATCTGAAATCAATCATACAGTTAAGTTATCTCAATGATTTTATGTTAGAAAAATTAGTAAAAATTACAGATATAATTGAGTATAAGACGGGTGATTACATCTTCAAGGAAGGAGATGATGCCAAGATTCTCTATGCGGTTATCGATGGAAAAGTGGGACTTGAGATGGAGAAAAATTCCAGCACCCGGATATTGATTGACACTATTATTCAGGGTATGATATTAGGATTTTCTGCTTTAGTGGAAACTGAAGAAAAAAGCTACACGACTTCCGCCAGAGTTCTTACGGATACAAAACTCTATGCCTGGAGAGCAGAAGATTTGGAGACGCTTTTCTCTCAAAATTGCGAAATGGGCTTTTTGTTTATGAAGCGAATTGCCACGATTGTCAAAAAAAGGTTGCAAATCAGGAACGTTCAATTTCTCGATATATACAAGTAAACGAATCGTTACCGTCCTTTTCTTTTTTAATATTTTATTGAAACTTACAAAGAGTTGCGGCTGCTAGATTTTCTCCATCGCCCCATAAGCGGCTTGTATTCTGTCCCGGAGCAAAAAACAAAGCCTTTCCATTAAATTAAATCCAAGTTTTGTGTTGCCGATCATAATCCGCCTTAAATCCGAGCCTTTTATAGCCAAGACCGTTGTCGGTTTTTGACAGATGGCCGAGGACATAAGGGTGTGGGGAATGTCCAGAAGCGTAGACCAGCAACCCAAAACTCTTCCCCTGCCAAGGGCGTCGATAACGATATTGCCCTTGTGTTTTCCCATATCCATGGATCGTTCCAGATAGATATAACCTTGGGCAATAATATAAAGATGTTCTCCGTGATCCCCCTGTTGAAAAACATATTCACAAGCTTTATACGTATTTACTTGGCAGAGGCCGGCGATCTCAGATATTTCATTTTTTCCCAGCAACTCGAAAAACTCACAACTTTCCAATGCGTATTCCATTTCTTTAAGGTTCATAATGCACCTCTTTTATTTGGTAAAAAGACAGTTCCCTTCTTCGCAAAAAATCGCTCAACTTAAATTGAATTATATTTTAACACAATTATTCCATGATTTCAATTTCGGATCGCAGCAGAACCAGGGCGAACGCGTGCTAAAGCCCTTAAAAAAGTCCGTCGGTTTCCAAGAGAAACACGCCATCGGTGCGCTGCACCGAATCCCTAAGGATCAAACAAGCGATCCTATCATGTGTGGTCAGTGACATGTAAAGACGGGAGAACTATTGAAGATCTCGGGATGAAAACGAACAACAACAATCCCTGAATGATAAAACCGATCAGGGCTATGATTGCTGCGGACAAGAACGCCATTTGATATGAGAACACTTCCGATTTACCGTAACCCATGAGTATATCTGTGATGGGCCCTGCAATGAAGGTTCCTGCAACTCCCCAGCTAAGAAAATATGTGGCGTTGAAGACACCGAAAAGTTTGGCGCGTCTTTCAGGAGGTATGAGCAGGGATGCAAATGCATACGAAGACGCAAGAATGATGACTTCGGAACATCCTCTCAAAAAGTTGCTCATGTAAATTAACACCAAATTATCGGTGACCGCGACAATAAGAAGCGACCCTACCGCAATGGCCGTTCCGAACATCAGGGAATTTCCGTCGCCTATTCTCCTGCCGATCCAACCTGCAATGAGTCCGGTTAAAATCATCGCAGCCGATTGTGTATTGACGATATAACTTAACACTTTGCTCGAAACCGCAAAACCGGAATCGAGAACCAAATACTGTGACTGTATCACTGCAATGGAATTCCTGCCGAAATTGATAAAAACCATTGCGGTAATAAAAACCATGAACACCTTTTCGGATGATGGTGAATTGTAGGTTTCCTGCGTGGACGGGTTTTCCATTTCATATGTGATGCCCCCCTCGGGAACGAACAGCATGGGAACGATGGAAATAAACATGGCGCCGGCGGCAACAAAAAACAGTGCGCCTTCGTAAAAGCCCCATCCCTCATATTTAAGGTTCAATCCGTCATACAGCAACCCGCCGATCCATACCCCGGCAAGACGGCCGATTCCGCCGATACTGGCCAGCCGCCCTTGTATTGTATTTCGATCCTCCTGACGATAAATGTCTGATATCAAGGCACTCCAGCCCACATTGGACATGGACCAGAAGATTTCGATTAGCGATAGACCGATGATAATCACATAACCTGCGAGGATCAGAGTATCTGTCAGGGTGTGGGCATACCAGACCAGAACCGTACCGAACCCTGCCAGTACTTCACCACAGACAATCAGCGTCCGCCTTAATTGATATTTATCCGAGAACGCTCCCCAAACAAAAGTTTGAAAAACAATATTCACGGCCATCGGTAACGTGGCGAATAACGTTGTTTCCGTTACACTTAACCCTAAAAAATGCCTTAGATAAATAGACAGATAGCTGTAAAATAATCCGCGCCGGAACATGGCGAGTATTTGAAAAGAGGATATCCCGAAAAAAATGCGGTATGAGGTTTTTCTGTACGGATTCAAAAAGCGTTCATCCTTTGTCAATTCCAGTGTCTATTCTTTTATCTCGGCTTTCAAACCGATTTGCTCTTGACATACCATCGAGTCTTCTTTAAGTTCCTTATTTGAAAAAATAAATTCTTATCACCCAACCCGGGGACAAAAAAGTTTTGCCACAAAAAGCCAAAGCTTGCAATTAAGCTACTAAATTTTGCTGTAAAATGAAACCGATTGTAGAATTTTTAAA
Source organism: uncultured Desulfobacteraceae bacterium (assembly GCA_964502855.1). Classification (GTDB taxonomy): domain Bacteria; phylum Desulfobacterota; class Desulfobacteria; order Desulfobacterales; family UBA11574; genus S5133MH16. The sequence continues at coordinate 6,728 of CAZDAB010000140.1, forward strand.
TCAGGAAGGCTTTTTAAAGAGCCTGTTTGAATCGATTCCCTGCGGAGTGCTGATCATTGATGGTGACCGGCGAGTTTTGGCGGTGAACAACGTGCTGGAACGGACTTTTGGAATTTCCGGAGCAGAGGTAATGGACCAACGGGGCGGCGAAGCGTTAAGATGCGTGAATGCATTTAAGAACCCGAAAGGCTGCGGGTTTGCCGAAGAATGTATAACCTGTGGGGTTCGCAACACAGCGCTTGAGGCCCTCGCCGGAAATCAGATACACAGGAAAAAGGCGAAGATTCAGTTGTCGGTTGACGGGAAGACAAACGATATGCAGTTACTGATCAGCGCTGCCCCCTTCGACCATGAAGGTAAACGGTTGGCGGTTATTATACTTGAAGATATGACCGAGCTGAACAGCCTCCGGCGGCGCTTGAAAACGGATCAGAGCTTTGCCGGTATTATCGGTCGCCATGTCAAGATGCACGAGCTGTTCCAAACCATAAGGGATGTTGCAGAAGTGGATGTTCCTGTTTTCATCCAGGGGGAAAGCGGCACGGGCAAGGAGCTGGTTGCCGCGGCGATTCACAACGAAGGTTCTCGTGCAAACAAGTCCTTTGTTCCGGTCAACTGTGGTGCGCTTCCCGAGGGATTGCTGGCAAGCGAGCTGTTTGGACACGTGAAAGGTTCTTTTACCGGTGCGGTGCGCGATAAGAAAGGCCGGTTTGAACTGGCGAACGGCGGCACCCTGTTTCTGGACGAAGTGGTTGATCTGCCCAAGGATATGCAGGCAAAACTGTTGCGAGTGCTTCAGGAAGGAACATTCGAGCGGGTGGGTGACGAGAAAACCAAATCCGTGGATGTCCGTATTATCAGCGCGGCCAATCGGGATCTGAAAAACGAAGTGAAAAAGGGTAATTTTCGCGATGATCTGTACTACCGCATCAATGTCGTTCCCATCTACCTGCCGCCGCTCAGAGAGCGAAAAAACGATATTCCGCTCCTTATCGACCACTTTTTCGGCAGGATTGCAACGGACGGGCGTCAAGATTATCCAAAGATTTCCGATGATGCCGTGTCCCTGTTGATGGACTACCATTGGCCGGGCAATGTCAGGGAGCTTGAAAACGCCATTCAGTTTGCCATTGTAA
>CAZDAB010000141.1:0-7855 GCA_964502855.1 uncultured Desulfobacteraceae bacterium
GAGTATTTCGAGTACTTTTTTACTTCTTTTGCAATTAATTTGCGCTTGTATTGGGGCTAATGTTTTGTGACGGCTGGGGATGAGTAAAAATATTTGTACTGACTCTGATGCGGCAACAAGTTCCAACCGGCTTCAGACAATCGAGATTCGAATACCAAATGAAGATCGTATTGTCAAAACAGCATTTCGCTCCAAATGGGCTGAAAATAGAGGATGTTAGGTATAGGACGCCTGTGTTCCCGCGTAAAATTTTTCTTTTGTCAACCAATATTCCAATGGACTTACCACGAAGATACACCGCCGATTAAGTTCCGGCAACTCATTTTCTCCTTTCTATGTTTTAAAATCATACCCGTTCGGCGGCAGCGGCCCCAGTGCAAGAGGCTCGCTCCCGGCTCGACCTCTGGGCGGCTGATCATACGCATGATGTTCTCCGCTCGGCGGCTGATCATACGCATGATGTTCTCCGCCCCCTTGCCTCCCTTCAGGACCCGGTACATTAACATAACCCCCTCCGCCGCGATCGGCTCGACCTCTGGGCGGTGGACCATACGCATGATACCCTGCGCCCCCTTGCCCCCCTTCAGGACCCGGTACATTAACATAACCCCCTCCGCCTCCACCTAAAACCTTACTCGGGTCAACATATGCATATGCATCTTCAGGATCCGGATCGATATATCCCTTGGTTTCATAGTTAACCCGCCGCAACTGTCTGCCCATGAACGTTGGCCATTCAAACCACTGCCCCTTCACTCCCGGTTTTAAAAAATCCACAGCCTTGTAAAAGTAACTCGTATTCAAATCCCCTATATACCACTCCACCAGCACGTTGCTCATATTCACCCCTTGGCTCCTTAACTCCAGCAGCGACGCCACAAACTGTCTAAACGACGGATGATAATGCCCGCTTTGGCAATTAATATATTTCAACTCCCCGCCGATCACCACCCACTCACCCCCGCATAAAATCGCTCCTCCGTTGTAGTATGATGAGTGATGAATACCTATGTACCATTCAGTGCCATCCGCCTTCATCCGAAGCTGACGCGCCGAACCGGAAAATATCCGCTTATCCGTCCCCAAAACCCAAATCCCCCAGTTCTTCCAATCCCGGTTGATTTTAATAATATCATTAACCCACAATCCTTCCGTTGAAAATGCCCGCTGTACCCCGTAACCTGAGGCGTTGTAAATCATCTCTTCCCTCACCGCCACCTCGAACATCTTCCGCGTAGCCTCATTATCCATATAAAATACCATCGTTCGATTACTCGCCGTGTCCAGCTTGTCTATATAATCAAAAAAAGATTCCCGGTAATCCGGATCATAATCCGGGCTGTCCGGATCCACCTTGGTTATCCATTTGTCGTAATCCGCCTTGGTCATGTGCCCCATTCGATGCTTGGGATCAAAAACCTCCCGCCAATAACTCTCCAACAACGGCTTGCTTTTCACCGGTTGGCCCTGCACCTTCACCTGCGGCCCCATCGCCATCTGTGCCGCCTTCTGCATCATGGCCAGGTTCGCCTGCGTCTTTGCCTGCTTTAGTAGTGGCCCTAAAACCCAGCTCCGTATTTTCGCCCACCGCGCCTTAGCCTTGATTGTACCCATTTTCTCTTTGCTTTGCTTGAAAAGCTCCATAATTATCAAAAACTGCGTAGGCCGCAAACCCATTTGCACCATTTTTAGGACATAATTCTGGGAGAGCTGCTGAATCTCCAACAATATCCCCAGCCGACCTTCGTCCCGCCATTCCGAACCGTACCTCAGCAGACAATCCTCCAGCTTCTGAACGACCTGGTGCGTGTCAATATCCATATCCGCCGACTGCACCGCCATCCGAAATTCATGCAACGTAAACATAATTGGCTCCTTAAAATAAATTTAAAAAGGTAGGAATTTGAATTTTTGATAATTATATATACATAGAATGCGATTGTAGGTCAAGAAGTTACCATATCATTTAATTGTGGAAGCCGGACAGGGATAAGATGATGAGGGGGAATGAAATTGTAAAAGAAAAAATGGAGTGGTTATCCCCGGAATCTATAAAAATATTCATGGACAAGTAGTGAAAATTGATCCCAAAAACCTTGATCCGGACACTGAAGTTATACGTTTTCAAAACATTATTCCAGCATTCCACCATTCCCGTATCCCATGGAAGTGGCATAAACCAGGAGCTATTAAAAAATCTTTAATTTCAATCAATTGTAGAATTTCCGGGACGTCCAATTAAGGCGAATCCCCTAAGTTCTTCTGAAACGTTTCTTTTGTCAGGAAGGTGCAAATTAGTGATAAAACAGAGGCTCCCAAAAGAATAAAAATAAGCATTGAGTAGGCCTCAAGGGAATATCCCCCTGCATGAGATTTGGGGTAACTATCTAAAACCCGGCCTAAAAGCGGCATAAACACAGCACCGCCTAAAAAAGGGAAGAGGTTTACAAAACCGGTTGAGGTCCCGGCAATTTCTGTGGGAAAAAGCTCTTTGATAATGGTAAACCCAAGTATTACAACTGATGATGAACATATGGAAAAAACGAAAAACAGGATATACAGCGCAATCCGTGACAGGCCGGCAGGATAAATGCTGAGAATGACGAGCTCTATGACCAGCACTAAATTACATAAAATAAAAGGCTTTTTGCGACTTTTCATTATTTTGTCGGAAAAAAATCCGAGAGGGGGACTTCCGATGATCATGCCCCATGCGATCATACTCAGAACCGTGCCGGCCTGGGCCCGGGTCATTTTGTAAACATGCATAAGATAAGGTCCGCCCCATAGTGCGCCAAAACCGAAAAATACTCCGCAATCAAAAAAGAACCAAATGGCCACCGGCCAGAAATATTTTTCGCATACCACTCGACGGGCTCCTTCCAATAACGGTATCTGCTTTATTGGTTGGAAAGCTTTCCCGTTTTCCTGATCCAATTCGGCAAGGCAAGGCCAGCCTTTATCTTCCGGCCGGTCTCTGACAATAACCCATACCAGAGCCACGATCACGAACGTGCAGCAACCGATAACTTCAAAAGAGATGCGCCATCCGAAAACCAGTGTCATTAGGGCAAGAAGCCATGTGGCCGCCAGAACCCCCATTCCCCCCACCGCATTTAGAATGCCTGTCATGAAAGCAAACTCGTGAGGCCGAAACCATCGGGAAAAAATTTTCATGGTGGGGATAAAGACCATGGAAACCCCCAGCCCCACCATGACTCTTCCTATAAAAGCAACTTTTATGGTGGGCGCGAGCCCAAAAATAATGCTTCCGGCGGAAGCGATGATTAAAAAAAAAGTTACGGATTTCCTGGGACCCAATGAGTCCGAGAGGAGTCCGGCGGGAAATTGCATAATGGCATAGCAATAAAAGTAAATGGAGCCCAGAAAACCCATAACACTGGCGGTTGTTTGAAAATCATTGATCAGGTCATTGGCGACCACGGACAGCGAAAGACGATGGAAATAAACAAAAAAATAGGCAAGCGCAAGTACAATAAAAATCAGCCACCTGAAACGCATTACCTTCCCGGCTAAATCTTGGATCATTCTTTTTCTCCATAAAACGAACAAAAAAATATCGCAAAGCGCGTCACCCGGACAAACCGGAACCAAAAATATTTGCCACAAAGACACTAAGACCCAAAGGATATATTTATTGTTCTTTCTTTGTGCCTTGGTGCCTTAGTGGCAGAATTGAAAAAGTTTTGCCATAAAAAGCACAAAAAATATCACTAATCGCCTAAAAGGGGTGTTCATCCTGTTTTTTTTCGTTTTGCCATTTCCGTATCCCTGAGTTCCTTTTTTAAGATTTTGCCCACATTGGTTTTGGGCAGATCATCTCTGAATTCAATTTCTGTGGGAAGTTTGTACCTGGCCACTTTGTCAGTGCAGTATTCGATAAGTTCTTCCCGGGTTGCGGTTTCTCCTTTTTTGAGCACTGCAAAGACTTTGAGCGCTTCGCCGCGGGTCGGGTGCGGAATCCCGATGGCACAGGCTTCCTGAATCTTTGGGTTTTCATAAAACACTTCTTCAATGTGCCGGGGATATACATTACAACCACCGGATATAATCATATCTTTTTTTCGGTCAACAACATAGAAGTACCCGTCTTCATCCATTTTCGCGATATCTCCGGTGTGGAGCCAACCGTCTGTCAGAGTATTCGCAGTCTCTTGGGGATTGTTTCGGTAGCCCTTCATGACTTGGGGACCTCTAACAAGCAATTCACCGGATTCGCCGACCGGAACATCCGTGTTGCCGTTATCAAGGCTTACAATACGGCAGTCCGTGTCGGAAATGGGGATTCCGATACTTCCGGCTTTCCGTTTCCCGCCGGCAAAAGGGTTTACATGGGTCACCGGTGATGCCTCCGTAAGACCGAACCCTTCAACGATTACGGCACCGGTCCTGTTTTCAAAATTTCTTATGATTTCAAGGGGGAGCGGTGCACTACCGGAAAAACATCCTTTTATGGAGGTCAGGTTGATTTTGTCAATGGCCGGATTATTAAGTATCCCAATATACATGGTGGGGACCAGCGGGGTAAATGATGGTTTATATTTTCTAATCGCCTCAAGCAAAGCATCCGGCTGGGGTTTCGGGACCAGAATATTTCCCCATCCTAAAAAGATGGCCAAATTCATTGCCGTGGTTAGACCGAACACATGAAAAAAGGGAAGCGCCCCCAGCATTATTTCATTGCTGTTGAACGTCGGGAACCACGCAGCAATCTGCTGAACCTGCTTGCTCAGGTTTCCGTGAGTAATCATAACTGCTTTTGAAACACCGGTGGTTCCGCCGGTATACTGATACATGGCAATATCATCAAACGAGGGTTCGACATCGGGTGGATTGTTAGAACTTTTTGCCAGAATGTTTTTCCATGGATAAACATTTTCAGCAGGTTTCACATCAGCCGCAAGGTTTTTCTTTCCGGCTACAAAGGGGAACAATAAATTCTTGGGGAACGGGAGGTAATCACCGATAGAGGTATAGATAATCTGTTTTATCTTTGTTTTCGGCCTCAGGTCAATCATGCGATTTACTAAAAGATCTATGGTAATGAGTAATTTTGAGCCGGAATCATTGAATTGATATTCAAGTTCCCGGTCTGAATACAAAGGATTATTCATAACCGCTATGCCTCCGATCTTTAATATGGCATAATAGGCCACAACACATGGAATAACGTTTGGCAGAAGAATGGCGACACTATCCCCTTTATCAATGCCAACGTCATGAAGGCCGGCGGCAAAACGGTTTACCATATTATTCAGCTCACGAAAGGAAACTTTGTACCCCTGAAAAAGGAGAGCCATCTTGTTGGGAAACCTGCCGGCCGATCTTTCCAGAATTTTCGGCAGACTTATTTCTTGGTATTCAATTTTTTCAGGAACACCTTTTTCATAGCTGGTTACCCAGGGCTTATCTTCATATCTAATTTGTTTTGCCATTCTCTCCCTCTTTTGGTTCTTTTGTTGTTATCTGTTATGATGAAAATGGATATTTGTCAAGAAAGCTTGTAATTTACGTCAGTTTGGTATACTCGAATAGATTCGAAATTGATTGAAAAACCGAACGTTGTTATGGAATTAAAAAAGGGCGTTTGTATAAATATGAATGAACAATCATTCATTAACAGGGGGTGGAAAATTAAACAATGGAAGCCGCTTTGATTTCTCCGGCTAAAGCAACTGTTTTTGGAATTCCCGCCGTGATTTTCTCACTAATCATACCGCTTGTTGGTGTTGGAATATTTACTTATATTATTGCACTCCGACTAAAGCCGATGGTTAAAGGTTCTCCGGATCCGAGACTTAATCGTCCGGCAGATCGATTTTTTAAGATGATAAAATATGCCGTCGGGCAGTACCGGCATCCCAGGTACATGGACGCCGGAATTATTCATATTATTATCTTTTCGGGATTCGTAATTCTGTCCCTGCGATCCATAACGCTGGTGATGTTGGGACTATCAAGCGGTTATGTGCTGCCGGGGATGAGTGGCACATCCGGTCAGATTTACCTGGTTCTTAAGGATTTTGCCGAAACATTTGTTCTGTTCGCCTGTCTGGTTGCACTGTACCGCCGGATCATAGTAAAACCCCAACGATATGCAGTGCCGGCCAAGTATGGAAAAGAACATACCTGGGAGGCGGTGCTGGTGCTTCTATTGATTATAGGTCTGGTGACGTGTGATATGTTTTTTGAAGGGAGCCAGGCCGGGGCAGAGATCCAAAAAGGATTTAAAACAAAAATTCTTGTCCCAATGTCCGGAACATGGTTTGCCGCGCATATTCTAAGTTTTATACCGGTTGATAACCTACAGGATTTACATTTGGGTGCCTATTTCTCACATGAGCTGATATTTTTCTTTTTCTTATGTTTTTTGCCGCTGGGCAAGCATTTTCATGTGATTACATCCCTTCCGAATGTATTTTTTATGAAACTGGACAAAGGCACGGTAAAACCGGTTAAATGGGGTGTTGAGGATAAAGGTCTTGACGAACTGGAATCGTTTGGAGTTAAGAAGTTCGAGGATTTTACTTGGAAACATATGCTCGATTTTTATTCCTGTGCGGATTGCGGAAGGTGTTCCGACAATTGTCCCGCCGATGCCGTGGGTCGTCCGCTTTCTCCAAGGTTTATATCGATTAAGTGCCGTGACTATTCATTCAAAAAATATCCCCTTACAGGCATGCCTGAAAATGACCGGCTTTTGATCGGCAATGTACTGGAGGAAGATGAGATCTGGTCGTGTACGACATGCGGCGCCTGTGAAGAAGAGTGCCCGCTTTTTATCGAGTATATCGACAAGATTGTTGATTTAAGGAGAGGTATGGTGGATGAGGGGATGGTGCCGCAATCCCTGCAAAAGCCGCTGAGGGCTATTGGAAAACGCGGGAACCCTTATGGCAAAATGGAAAAAAAGCGTGCAGATTGGACAAAAGATTTGCCTGAAGATTTTAATGTGAAGATTCTTGGAAAGAAAGGAACCGCAGATACGCTCTATTTTGTTGACAGTGTTACGTCATATGATGACAGGATACAGGAAATCGGCAGGGCTGTAGCCACGTTTCTTGATGCTGCGGGTATTGATTTCGGGATACTGGGACCGGCGGAAAGAGACAGCGGTCATGAAGTGAAACGATTCGGCGAAGAGATGCTTTTTCAGGATTTACGAGACCGAAATACGGATGCGATTCTCAATTCAGGTGCTAAGAACATTGTCACTGCAGACCCCCATACCTTTAATGCTTTGAAAAATGACTACAAAGGTATTCCGCCGGTGGAACATATCAGCCGGACCATAATCAAAGCCGTGACATGGGGTAACATACGGTTTAAACCGGTTGAAGACCCGGGTAAAATATATACTTACCATGATCCCTGTTACCTTGGCAGACACAACAACCTCTATGATGATCCGAGAAATGCTATTGATGCGATCCCAGGCATAAAGCGAATCGAGATGGAGGGGCATTGCAGGGACCGTTCATTTTGCTGTGGAGGTGGCGGCCTGATGCTTTTTTATGAACCCATAGAGGAAAAAAGGATGGGTCAGGTAAGGGTTGAGATGGCAAAACAAGCCGGTGCCAATGTGATGGTTACGGCCTGTCCGTTCTGTATGCTCAATATTGAAGATGCCATTAAAACAAGCGGACTGGAAGGGGAAATGGAAGCTATTGATTTGATAGAACTGATTGAGCGGCATATGATTATTGATTGAAGATCGACAATTGAATTTTTGGAGGAAAAATATGGAGATTTTAGTTTGTATTAAAAGGGTTCCTGATCCCTCGGAAAATGAGATAGAGGTCAATAAAGACGGCACGGATATTGAGCGGGACGA
>CAZDAB010000142.1:0-7799 GCA_964502855.1 uncultured Desulfobacteraceae bacterium
GTAGCAAATATGCCGGGAGCTGTTTCATATACATCTACAAAAGCACTTACCAATGTAACACTACCCTATGCACTGGAACTTGCCGACAAAGGGTATGAAAAAGCGGCAAGGGAAAATCAGGACATAGCGAAAGGCATTAATATTATAAGAGGAAAAGTGACGCATAAAGGTGTGGCGGAAGCTTTTGGCCTGGAATATGAACCTCTGGATTCATTATTGTAATTTTCAAATTGTCCAGGATTTTTCCAAAAGAATATTCATTTCTCCGGGACCTAAAGTCACTTCCACGGCATGGGGTAAGGGTATTTATCTATCTCAGGAGATATTTCTCGGCCCTGGTTCTGATTTTCAGTGCAACGTAACCTCCCTTTATCGTCTACTTTTTCCAAAACAGATCTTCAAGATCATTTATATCTTCATCCATAAATTGATCGATTTCATTGCCACAAACAAAATCGGAGTCGGTTTCATTTTCAAAGTCAAAAAACTCTGAATCAGAATCCAAGGCCAATTTAGAAAGATAAATTCTGTCTGAATTCCGCATTGTTGCTCCTCCTTAATCTTCAAACTTGGGCTGATAAAGTTTTCTTTTCCGGTTACGTTTTATATTTTGAGAATCTGTTGTTTTTGACTTGTTTTTTCTGCAATTCGGACATCGCCTAGGTTCGTCAAAGTTCATTTTCTCGTAACGTAATTGATCATGGATTGTAAACTCAAACTCCGTTTCACATTGAATGCAGATAATTGTTTTATTTTCCATTGTCATCTCATTATTGTTTTCACCCTTGAACATCCTTAAAACCCAAGAAATAATATCTTTCTGAATTAATTACGAATATTTTAACTGTCGTTTTTGCGTCGGATTTAACGATTTTGCCCTGACCCGCCCTTTAATACATCAAAGGAGCTATGGTAAGCGACTCGGGTGGGCCAAAGCGAGTTCGTGTCCATCCGTAAATTGCCTGCAACTGGCGTGCCAATTATATAATCTATTGAATTGTTGTTAGCTGTTTATTTACACAAAGAAAATAAAGGAAAGTGTTAATTCAAGTGAAAAGAGAAAAACACCATTTTAATTTGTTAAAAAACTGTTGAGGGAGAACTTCCTAATTGTGCGGGGAGCTTGACATATGATGTTAACTTAATAAATTATACCGTCTCCATATGATGCTGTCATCCAAAACAGGAACTCCAAATTCCGATTTCACGTAAATTTAGGAACTGCCTATTCCGAATAAAAAATCGATTATATTTAAAGGTGGTTAACTGTATTTAGGATATTATCAAGCAATTAAGACTTTCAACTCTTAACCGGAAATACTTAATCTTCTTCGTTACCCGCGAGTCAATTTTTATAAAAACATAGTGTGATGAAATGGCAAGTATTTTGCAGTCTATTCAAACGGTGTTTAGGATATCCGACTTAACTCCTTTTTAATGTAATAGGTATCAGAGAACAGCAGATGAAAAAGCAAGACTTGGATTATTTTAAGATGCTGCTGAATGACCGTTTGGCGGCATTGCTCGATTATGCGGATCATACGGTTCAGGGTCTGCTGGATGTAACCGATAATATGCCGGATCTATTAGACCGTGCATCTTTTGAATCGGATCGAAGTACCCTGCTGCGGATAAGGGATCGGGAAAGTTATCTGATCCGAAAAATTAAGAGGGCGTTAGACCGTTTGGAAGACGGTACGTTTGGAATCTGTGAGCTTTGCGGTAAAGAAATTAGTATTGAACGCCTTAAAGCTCGACCGGTGACGCTGCATTGCATCACATGCAAAATCAAAATGGAAGAAAGGGAAAAGGCTTCCGGGTACTAATCTGTAAAAATGAAAAAAAACTTTAACTGCATCTTTTTGCTTAAGCACAGAAAGTGGCATCCACCATGGAGTTAAACATCAATAAGAAGAGAAAACCGAAAAGGTGTAAAGATCAGTACAAAAGCTTTAAAAACCTGCGAAAGAATAAAAAAAAATCAGGAAGAACATGCCGAATCTGTGGGAAAGACCCCTATCCAAACTATTTTTTTTGCCCGTCATGCCACCACAAGGTAGGAACACTTGAGGAATTATAAATAAAGTGCCGGTTAACTTAATGCCATAGCTCTTTGGGCCGGGCCATCATTATTCTACCTTCTTTTTTCTTTCATAATATCAAAGACTTTATTTCATCTCGTTTTATCATCAAGTATTCTTTAGTTTTTATTTTAATCTATGCGATAAATGAATTGCCATTTTTATTATTTTTCTATACATGGAGGCGAACTTTACGGTTATATCGTGCGTGACAAAAGCGATTCAGCTGAAGGTGAGTCCATGCGATCGATACTGATTATTTCAGATAAACATGATGTGGTTGAACCGATTCAGTCGGCATTTACAAAAGAACATCGCTTTGGGAAGGTTTCCAACAAAGACAAGGCGTTCGAGGCGTTACGTCGAGAACGATATGATCTTATCTTTATTGATCTTCATGTTCTTTTAGAATTTATGCAGACGCAAGACTACACTGAGGCCTTGGTGCCATTTAAAGAACAGTATCCAACCATTGAAATTGTTATCATGGCATCACAGGACATGATCCGTCAGGTGGTGACATTAGTAAAAGCCGGGGCCAGTGATTATCTTACCTATCCCATAGTTTCCGATGAGGTGCGGCTTGTAACCGAATCGATCAATCAGACCATTCTCCATCGATCGGAAATTGATTATTTTCGCGATCGGTTCCGGCGGGCGGATTCTTTAACTGTGGTGAAAACGAAAAATGTTGATATGCAACTGGTTTTCAATAAGATTCGTTCCGTTGCACCAACCAAGTCAACGGTAATGCTGATTGGCGAAACCGGAACAGGCAAGGGCATTTTAGCCAATCTCATTCATCAGCACAGCAGTAGGGCAGCTGCCCAGTTTATTAGTGTTCACTGCGGAGCCATTCCGGACACGCTTCTGGAGAGCGAATTGTTCGGCCATGAGAAAGGTGCTTTCACCGGCGCAATTCGGCGAAAACTGGGTAAGTTTGAAATTGCCAAAGGAGGCACTATTTTTTTGGACGAAGTCGGTACGATCACCCCTTTGGCTCAGATTAAGCTGTTGCAGGTTCTCCAGGATGGAACATTCAACCGCGTAGGCGGCGATGAAGCCCTATTAACCGATGCGAGAATTATAACGGCAACCAACTCGGATCTTATGAAAATGAGCGATGAGGGCCTGTTCAGAAGAGACCTCTATTATCGCTTGAACGTGTTCCCCATCGAAATTCCTCCGTTGAGACAAAGAATTGAAGATCTTATTCTGTTTATCGACGTGATTTTAAAAAAGCTGAACCGGTCCCACCAAAAAAACATCCATAAAGTTCATCCTTCGGTATTTGAAGCATTAAAAGCATATTCCTGGCCCGGCAATATCAGAGAGCTGGAAAATCTTATCGAACGAGCTTATATCCTTGAAAGCTCTTCAGAACTAACCCCGGAGAGTTTCCCGGGTGAACTGTTTGGAGATGAAATCCAGGGGGCAGTTTTTTCCAGGGATTTCCACCTGCCGTTGACAAAAGCAAGGCAGAAGGCTGTCGAGGATTTTGAAAGGCAGTATTTAAAGGACTTGATTACCCGGAACAAGGGTAAAATCAAGAAATCCGCCGAGGACGCCGGCATCACCACCAGACAACTCCACAAACTGATGTCAAAGTATGGCATCCGAAAAGAAGAGTACAAGGTTTAGGCGGTTTTTGTTGCGTTCTTTCAATCCCCGCCGTTAACATTTTCCATACATAAAGTTCTTTTTTTTTATCTTCAAATTAAAATTCAAAAGATTCGCATTTTAAAATCCGAATTGACATACTATCCATTTTCTAATCTCGGAACATTCAGTTCCTAATTAATATTTTTCGGTAGAAAATAATAAATTAATTCATTCTGTTATAATTTTGGCACGTTCTTTGCTCAATGATAAGGCATTGAATGATAGAATGAACGTTCAAAGCGAGCCACATTTATGTCAAAAAAGAAGCTTAGCATATCAAAAAAATCCATCAGTGATATAGAGGGCATAATTGTTCCTGTTAGATGGGATGAAGATGGTAATCCTGTTGCCGTTGCCTTGGCAACCTCACGGGAAGAGGAACTTCTGATTAATATGAAGAGCGCTAAGGCAAGAGAGCTCCTTGAGTTACTTCAAAAAAAAGTGAGAATTGCCGGTTCGATTACGAAATTAGATAACGATCAGAAAATGATAACGATTCAAAGATACCTGCAGATCGCCTACGACCAGTTTGTACCTCAAAACCCCGAAGCAGAAATTTGTTTATAACGCCTTTATAAGCATCCTTTATATACAAAATATGATGCAATCCGGCCGCACGGGTAAACTAAAACAGGCTTCCCCGAGGTCTTTCCGGCCATTCCAGCGTTTTTTGTTGTACAGCGGCGTCAAGCTTAAAGCCCAGCATCTTATAAATAAGTTTGGCAACGGCAAAAGCTGAATTTCGATCGTTTGAGTCGCCGGAGAGTTCCACAACGTCGAAGCCTGCAACATTTTTTTGCATGAAGATTCTTTGCAATAAGTGTAACGCTTCATCCCACAAAAAACCGCCCGGTTCAGGGGTTCCGGTACTTCGGATGACGCTCCAGTCGAAAACATCGACATCCACAGTTACGTATACCGGGTCCGGCAGGCGGGCAATTGCAGCGTCGATATCAAAATTACCCCTGCGATAATCGGTCATGGTACACACTGCAAGATTTTCCCGTTCGATTCGTCGAGCTTCATCCAATGACATGCTCCGGATGCCTATTTGCAACGTATGGGTTGTAAATTCCCGTATTCGGGACATCACACATGCATGGCTGAATGGGTTGCCTCTATATCTATCTCTCAAATCTGCATGGGCGTCGAGTTGAATGACGGAAAGCAGGGGGTGTTTCTCCTGTAAGGCTTGAAAATAACCGATGCTGATGGAATGATCTCCCCCCAGCAACACCAAGAATTTGTCTTCCTTAATCACAGCTTTTGAACACCGGCATATCGCTTTATGCAAGCCTTGGAGATCCGAAGGAGATTTCAGCGGCATTAAGGTTGCGATGCCCATTCGGAAGGGCTCGGCCTTCAGCATCTCATCATATAGTTCTAAATGTTGCGAAGCGTTAATTACGGCATCCGGCCCCTGGGCGGCGCCTGCGCCATAGGTTACACCTCCTTCGTAAGGCACCGGCAGGATCGCCACTGCTGCAGTTTTAAACTCGGCAAACTCGGCGCTCAGATCGAGAAATTGTTTAGAGTTCAATTTCATTGAGTTTTTCCCAATTTTTTTATGAATGCCGGCATTTGGGATATCATATTTTGGGATGGTCGCGTTTTGCAATTATCCAGAGCGTAAACTGCCAGAAGCGGAAAAATTACACTGTATTCACCCCAAATCTGTACCAATTTTTCATCATTTGCTTCGCGGTATTTGCCCCACGTTACAGATTCGCTGAACGTGCATCCGGACAAGCTTCCTTCTTTTTCAATCGCGGTGCCAATTTGAAGTCCCCGACCTGCCCCTTCAAATTTAATTTTTAAGATTTGACCGATGGTGGGTCCGGTTTGCTGAATAAAATTCTTAGGTCCACCACCGCCAAGTTCGATAAAGCCGGTTTGTCCGGATGAAAAAGCAATGGCGGCTGAATCAAATATGTCTTTTTGCGCAGACAAATTCACAGGCAATCCTTTCCTATCCGTTAGGACTAAATTCATCGCAATGGAATGATTGGCCAATGAATCCCAGAAAATCGGGACTCCCATCTCGGCTGCCTTGACCACAAAACTTCGCTGGGGGTATGTACTATTTTCTAGAACCCAGTTTCCTAAAGCAAAATTAAATTCCCAACTCGAAAGGCCCCTTCCTGAAAGATGTTCTTTATAACAGTCCTTGACGAATGCACGAATGATCTCATCCTGCGCGTCAAGGGTTTCTTTATCGCGAATACCGATATCATAAATTCGGGTGTCGCCGTGGCGTCTGAGGACATTATCATCGTAGTTTGGAGAAATCGCTTTGACGGGTAGGTCGAAGGCAAAATGCAAATCATGATACACCTGCGCTCCGGTTGAGCAAATTACATCGATAAATCCGGCTTCCAGCAGCGAGATCACCATCCCCCCCATACCACCGGCGATACCTGCTCCGGCGATACCGAGCCAGATTACATCGCCGTGTTCTATCATTTTTTTAAAGAGCCTGGCACCCCGGTAAACGTTTCTGGCTTCAAAGGATGTCCGGCCGAGACTATTGACAATGTCGGTAATCGTCATCCCCCTGGAAAGAGACGGCGGAATAATATCCGGCGAGTTTTTAAACATGGAATGTGAACGTGGCATAGATTTCCTCTTTCAATTGATTGAATAAGTTTTTGTCCCGGGATAAGTGTAAACGGTTTCTTGAAAGCGGATCAGTCCAACAACATGACGACACAGGAGATCACAGTTGTCCAAAGGCCGGATTTATGCCCTTTTGCCGATTGGGCAATGCTACGGGAAGCAAACAGTCTCTTGCCAATTTTGTAAACCTGTTTTCGTTCATCCCATGCCACATCCGGATCCAGTTCAATACCCAAAGTTGAGGCAAGCATGGTTGCGGCGAGGTCTTCAGCAAAATCGGCTGATTTTTTCATGGTTTGGCCAAAGGCGTGGTGCTCGCTGATGTACCCATATTGTTTATTATCCTTGGGTTGGGCCAACCCAATAGCCGCGGAAACCAATCGATTGGGTTCATTGGTACTTTCCCTGGCAAGCACGACAAATGTAATCTGCCCGGCCTGCAATTCCTTAATCCCGCCCTCTCTTGTAATAATTTTGCAATCCGGCGGAAAGATACTGGAAACATAGACAAGGTTGCACTTTTCGATCCCGGCGTTCTTTAACGCCAGCTCAAAACTTTGCAGCTTATTGCGATGATAGCCCACACCTTTGGTAAAAAACATTCGCTTTGGAATTAATTTATTCAACTTGAGAACCCCTTATGAAAAAATCTATGTTGTCTGCGCCGTTTTACCGATGATCTGTAAAATTGCGCCGTTTCCGTTTTTAAGTGTGGCTTGGTATTACAGAATTGTTTCCAAAAATACTTTTGGAGAATGTAATCCGGAACAACTCCCAATTGGATATACTGACTTTGAATTTCGGGTGCTAATTCTACAAAATTTTTTATTTTATGTCTACAGTTTCTTGATAAACAGGCACAGTCCATTACCCACCGGGAATTGTCCATCGTGGTGGAATAGTCAAATGTGATTTCACTTCCTGCCGGTATTGATGTGACGGCAACGAGTTTAATAATCCCTGAATCGAATAACACACCGGTATTCGGACAACAAGAGTGATTAACATAGTCATCTATGCCGCCTGAGGGCCCAAGGAATATTCCTTTTTCTATTTGAAGGTAGTAATCATTTTCTGCCGAATACGGCTTAGGTAATTCGTCGGAGCCAACAATGGGCCCCCCGAACTGCAGCACCTCATTACCGGCGTTTATGGCTTGTGTTGTAAAAACCCCTTTTCCATGTTTGGAATTTCTTAAAACGAGTTTCTTCATAGTACAATTTCAACCCCATCATTCCAATTGGGGCGAAGCCCCTAAGTTTGATTATAGGAGTAACTATCAAAAAAAGAAGGGGGAAATCCCCCCTCTTTTTTAAAGAAAAAATTACAAACTACCATCTGTTACGCAATCGTTATGCCAACTATATATCTGTCTGAAATCAAACGATGATTAGATTTAAACCCGATTGATATAAGAACTATAAGTTCCGAATCTTTTCA
>CAZDAB010000143.1:0-7777 GCA_964502855.1 uncultured Desulfobacteraceae bacterium
AGAACGAATTCGTCGCTAAAACCGCTTGTTACGTAATAAGGAAAGTCTTCTCCTTCGACAAGTCGTACCCCAACGGCCTCACAGTCCGACCAATCCCTGAGAAATACCGTGACCAGTCTCATTAATTCATGCATATGGTTGCTGGAATTAATAAGGCTCAGCAGCTTTATCATTACTTCCCGTTCTTCTTCGGCCTGCTTTCGCTTGGTGATGTCCAGACCGTACACATTGACAAAATCAGGATCACTAACAGGGGCAAACGTGAGTGAAAAAACCTTACCGTCACATTCCAGTTCGGTTTCCTGAGGTTTCTGGTTACTCAACACCTCGTTTACTAAGTCAATCCAGTCATAAGATACTTGTTCACCTTGTTTACAGCACCATTGCTTGAGAATAGGTGAGCTTGCCTGATTGCTGTAAAGGATAGTGCCGTCTTTGGCAATCCGCAGAACGGGGTATGGATCCTCGGAAGGGAATCTCGCCAGCTTGGCAATCTCTTCTTCGGCCTGCTTTTGTTCGGTAATGTTCTCAAATATAGTAACAAAATAGCTTTTTGCGGGACTATATACGGAAATGGACAGCCATATTTTCAAAGGTTTGAAGAAAATCTCGAATTCAGTCTCTTTTCCAATTAAAGCGACTTGGCCGTAAATGTCAAACAATTCGGGATGTGCTTCTTTAATGCCCGGTATTGCCTCGGTCACTCTCTTTCCAACAACGTCTTCCTTTTTTAATCCCGTCAGTCTTTCAAAGGCGTTATTGACGTCAATATGGATAAAATCTGTCGGCCGCTTTTTCTCATCAAGAATAATTCTGCAGTAGGCAAAACCGTCGAGCATATTATCGAACAGAGGCCGATATTTCTCATCGCTTGCTCGCAGCACATCCTCAACTGACATATGCTCGACCCGGCCGGCCTTTTTAACCTCGACCGGTTCAAGTTTGTTCAATTTGGACCGACGGACACGCTTTTCTTCAGCCGGTTTTTCTCTGGTCTTTTTCTGCTCCTTTGTCATTGATTACCCCCCGCAGACAATGGAATCCCCCCTGGAGTTTGAGAAGCCCCTTCCTTTTGCCCTCCACTGACAGGCCTTATTGCTTCCATTCCTGGCCCTCTCACAATCTCGAATCATACTAATAGTATTCGCTCCGCAAATCAACAATAAATCCTTTCAACTTAAAATTTTACCCCGGCAAGCAGTCTTTACAGACTCTGTACTTTTTGACCTTGCCGACCGGAATAAAACGGCTATAATATCCGGCCATAAGTGTTTTGGCCTGATTTAACCGATGTAACTGTTTTTATTGAAAGGTGATAAAAAAGCTGACAATCACCTTTGTTTTGGTGGGTATTGAATGCTTGCTTATTGACGAAATACCACTATACTGGCGGAGTTTAAGAAAAACATTCGTTTGAATGAAATTTATTATATGCTCGTAAACGGCCTTGCATAGGGCAAGTGAATCGGATTCAGGTTGAATAAGTAGGAGAAAGAATTATGAGCAGAGCCCGGTTTAAAATTTGTGTTTTCCTTTTGGCGGCGTTGATGCCTGTTGTATTTGTCGGCTGTGATGAAGATAATATGTCGGCAAAAGAACATAAAGTAACCATTACAAAGGAAGCTTTCGGAACAACGAAAGGCGGCGAAGGGGTGGATATCTACACTCTTAAAAATGCAAAAGGTTCGGTAGCTAAGATAATGACCTACGGCGGGACGGTTGTCCAGTTGATGGTCCCTGACAAGAACGGCAAAATGGACGATATCTTACTGGGTTTTGATAATCTAAAAGATTATGAAGAAAAAAGCCCGTACTTTGGTTGTATAATCGGCCGTTACGGTAACCGTATTGGCAAAGCTAAATTTACTTTGGATGGCAAAGAATATACCTTAGCGGCCAATAACAACGGGCAGCATCTGCACGGCGGTATTAAGGGTTTTGACAAGGTGGTGTGGCAAGCCAAACCTTTCGAGTCGAAGGAAGGTCCGGGCCTGAAACTGCATTATCTCAGCAAGGACATGGAGGAAGGCTACCCGGGTAATCTTGATGTTACTGTGACTTACACGCTGACGAATGATAACGAATTAAAAATAGATTATCACGCGACAACGGATAAGCCCACGATTTGTAATCTTACCAACCATTGTTACTTCAATCTGGCAGGTCAGGGCAACGGCGATATCCTTGGCCACGAATTGATGATTAACGCCGACAACTTTACTCCGGTCGACCAATACCTTATCACTACGGGCCAGATTCGTCCGGTCAAAGGAACTCCTTTTGATTTTACATCTCCGACGGCGATTGGTAAGAGAATTAATGCGGATAATCAGCAAATAAAATATGGCCCCGGCTATGACCACAACTGGGTGCTGAACAAAGATGATTTTAAGATGTCACTGGCGGCGAAGGTTTACGAGCCGACAAGCGGCAGAGTAATGGAAATCTATACCAACGAACCCGGCATTCAGTTCTACAGCGGCAATTTTCTCGACGGTACGCTGACCGGAAAGGACGGTAAAGTATATGGGCACCGTTCGGGTTTCTGCCTTGAGACACAGCACTATCCGGATTCGCCGAATAAACCGAACTTTCCTTCAGTTATTCTGCTTCCCGGTCAGATATATCAGACTACAACGATTCACAAATTTTCGGCAAAATAAATCAGTACAATGAGAATATGGAAATTTACATCGTTCTATTAAAAGGGTATTGATATGCAGTGGCTTGATTGGCTCGTTATCGGTATTTATTTCCTGGGATTGGCATGTGTTGTATGGTGGTCCTCGAAAAGACAGAAAACCTCTGAGGATTACTTTCTCGCCGGGCGTAATATAGGCTGGTTCGCTGTCGGAGCCTCTTTATTTGCTTCCAACATCGGCTCAGAGCACATCGTTGGACTTGCCGGACAGGGAACAAACAGCGGTGTTGGGATGGCGCACTGGGAACTTCACGCCTGGGTAATGATTATGTTAGCGTGGATATTTGTTCCCTTCTATTACCGTTCCGGCGTATTTACTATGCCGGAATTCCTCGAAAGACGTTTCAGCCCGTTAGCTCGATGGATTCTTTCGATTGTATCCCTGATTGCGTATGTCTTTACAAAAGTGTCCGTTACTGTCTATGCCGGTGCTCTTGTTTTTCAAACCCTGTTGCCGGATGTAAACATTAACCTGTTTGGACATGTATGGGGGCCGTTCTGGATAGGCGCTTTTGCTACTGTTATCCTGACCGGTATATATACCGTTTTTGGAGGATTGCGAGCGGTGCTTTATACTGATACCGCCCAGACCTTTATCCTTTTATTAGGCTCATTTTTTATCACCTTTTTTGGGCTTAGTAAACTCGGAGGCTGGTCGGAACTCGTTTCAATATGTAAAACTAACGCCGAGCAGTTTGCCCTTTGGCGTCCAAACAGTAATCCGGATTTCCCGTGGCTGGGTATACTTATTGCCTCACCGGTAATCGGCATCTGGTACTGGTGTACGGACCAGTATATTGTGCAGCGGACCCTCGCGGCGAAAAACTTAAGAAATGCACGGCGAGGTGCGATTTGGGGTGCTTTTCTTAAAGTCTGGCCGGTTTTGATTTTCCTCGTTCCCGGCATGATTGGATATGCTCTGCATCAGAAGGGAATCATTTCTATCCCAATTGAAAATGGAATAATAAAAGGCGATATGGTCTTTCCGACTATGGTTTCTACTTTGCTTCCGATAGGATTGAGAGGTTTGGTTGTGGGAGGACTGCTTGCGGCGTTGATGAGTTCACTCTCTTCGTTGTTCAACTCCTCGGCGTCTTTGTTTACGGTGGATATCTACGAGAAAATCTGGCCCGGCCGTTCGGAGAGGCATTTGGTAACTGTAGGCCGTATGGCAACGGGTGTCATTGTAGGTTTGGGAATTCTCTGGATTCCGGTTATGCACAGGATTGGCTCCGGCGGATTATATCAGTATCTGCAGAGTGTGCAGGGCTACCTCGCGCCGCCGATTACAGCGGTTTTCCTCCTGGGATTATTCTGGAAACGAATTAATTCAAAGGGCGCCGTGTCTGGTCTGGTTATAGGTTTCATAGCGGGCATGTCAAAGCTGACAATCCAGGCTTTCTACGGGGCCGCTGAAAATAAGATTAACAGCCCGGAAATCCTGGCGCAAATTGGTGACTACAATTTTCTCTTTGCCTCCGGCTGGCTGCTGGGCCTCAGTGTCGTTGTTATTGTATTGGTTTCACTGCTTAGTAAAAAGCCCTCGGAAGAACAGATTGTGGGCTTAACTTATGCGACAGCTACCGAAGAACAGAAGCGTGAAAAACGCGAAAGCTGGAATAAATGGGATGTAATAAGTTCTTGCATCGTACTTGGCCTTGTCCTCGGTTTTTACCTCTATTTCAGCTTCTGGCTGAATTAAGAATTTAAATCTTAAAATCGATTAGCCCCGCGTTTTACGCGGGGCTTTTTTTTATACACACTCCAGTACCGCCGCGAAAAAAGAAAACTCATCACATAATTAGCCCCCAAGCCCGCTTGGGGCTTATTTAACTCTCCCCCGGCACGGTCAGGAGCGTACTTGTCATTCTTGCGCACGCAGGAATCCCGACAATTTAAATTCATAAATTGTTAATGGTTTCGTCTTTCTAATATTTCTATCCACTCTGCTGTAGACTTATGCCATGCTTCTATGTTTTTTCTTGACATTAACTGGAACTTAAAATAAAATTCAATATATATACATAAATTATGCTTTTATAGGGCACTTACAAATGCCTAATAAAGAATGTTATGCTCAACAATATGCGGAATACTCAAAGACATTAAGAAATTGGCTGATTGTTTATGGTGTAGGTGGTATCGGTGTTGTTATAGTAGAGAAAGATTGTTTTGCTAAACCGGATACGGGTGACCGGCAGCTTATAATTTTATTTTTTGCTGTTGCTGTTTTTTCACAAATTATCATTTCAGTCCTGAATAAATGGTACAACTGGAAAATATACTCAGATCTACTAAAAAAAGAAGAGGAAAAAAATACCGAAAGACATCAAGAAATATACAAAAAAAGGGTTCACAGTTACGATAGATGGTTTTTTGTTTTTAATATCATATCTGATATCATTGCCTTTTTATGTTTTTTAATCGCTACCATCTTAGTATATGAAGCTTTGTAGGCAGGAATCATAATATCGGACGTGTTCCTTGGTCTGTTTCTTCCGGGGGAATATTTTTAAATTCTTCGATTATTCTTGATATTTCTGCGATTTCTCGTCTGGAGATCTGAACCGCGGTGAAAACAGAGTTCTCTTCATCATCATCTTTGAATTGTCTTATATATTTCATCATTGCTTTAATTTCAGCCTCTTTGTTTGCAACCTCTTCTTCAAAAGCGATTCCTATGCTCACAATCTTATTCTTGATATCAAAGCCAACCTTGCTATAGTGCTTTTTAAGGTTTCTGACCTCTCTTGCGTAAATAGCTTCAAGGGTGGCCCATAGCATACATATTATTCTTAAGGCCAGAACAACCAAATTTGTTTCCGTATTATTTTTAAAACCTCTGCCTATTATATTATCGATCTCTTTTTGTAGGGGTAGAACAATATCGTTTATAGAGTTTATACCTAATAGTTTCTTAATTTCCAGCCAGTCTTCATATTTTAGGTTTTTTGCTTGTTGGCCGTTTTCATCGCATCCTTTTGTCATGAACTGGTAGAAGCATAGGCAAAGTCTACACAACTGCTTTAAGCCGCAATCATTAAGGTTAATTTCGCTGGGGATATATCTTCTCAATTCAACTGGTATTATTTGTCTATTCACATGGCCTAATTTTAACAGCTCAATGTTAACCGACAAAATTGCTCCCCAATAATATCTTTCTTTACAAACATAGCTTCCCGACTTAAGAAGGCTCAGCCCGCCTCTTACTAAAAAATGTTCACAACCTATTCCCTCTTGTTTTCTATTAAGCTTTTTTGCCTGTCTGTTAATGACAGGTGAGTCTTTGCCAAGTATTAGTATCCCAATAGCATTTCGTACTTTAACGTGATCGATTGAACCATCCGAAATAGTTTTGTCTAATTCGTAAATGTGAGCGTGAGCTATATTGCATACGCACGGTTTTACACTTGTTTGTTTCTGAATCATTTTCGATAGATTAGATAGTCGTTATGATATGAGACTTTCAACGTATTGATGCCTTTCTTCCCGGGTGTATTTTATATTATTGTTTTTTAGACTCAAAACGAATCTCGGGTAACGGGTAACGTATCTTTCTATATATTTTTGCATTTCTGGTTCAACAGGAACTTTGTCGATACTGTAATTTGATATACAAGACACATTGTCACTCTTTGGAAATTTTGTGATCACAATATCATAACTTTCACCAAATCCAATATAATCTTCAAATCCGCTTAGTTTTTCTAAAAGGCTTTCTCTTTGTTCATCAAAAGCGTTTAGAAAGTCATACTTGATTTGCAGCATTAAACTTTCTGGCCCTAATATATTAAAATATGGCCTGTTACCAATCAGCTCTTCATAGCTTTTGCCTTCAATAAAGATTTTAAAAGCAAGTAATTGAGGCCCTGATTTTCTAAAAGGACCGAGCTTGATGATTGTGAAAGGATAGAAGAGATTTAAATCATATTTTCCTTCTGGATAAAGTTTTTCGAAAGGTAATTTGTCTGCATCGTATTCTTCAGATGGCCAAATCGTCGCATTTTCATCCTCTTGCCCGTACCATGTATCCCACGCACTCAGCGCCTGAACTTGGTATAATTTACCTTCTTTTTTCTCAAAAGCGCGTCCGTAGATTTTTGTTAGTAAATTTTCTTGTGATTTTTTCTCTGTATTTTTTTCAGGTTCATCGCAACATGTAGGAAATGGCCAGGGTTCATAAATTAATTCGAACCTGATGTTTCCGGGATGTAATAGATAAAGATAATTATTTACAGCGTTATTCTGTAAATACAGGCCGAAAAGGATATTTGCCTTTTTATTGGCGCTTTGATATCCCACTGCCTCTATTGAACGCCGGCCCTTCCAGGCATTATCATCTTTACCTTCCTCGCCTCGTGTTATTATGCACATAGAAAATTTATTTCCAAAACTATCGAAAAATTGGTATATGGAAATTTAGCTTATATTCAGTCCATCTTCAAGCAAAAATGTTGCCTCTTTGAAAAAAGTATATTTTATATTTGTGATATACTTTGGGCAATAAAATTCGCTTACTACCCTTCTCCTAATTTTGCTTTGTTAATATATCGGTTTTAGACGGAATGGTCAAGTTCTAATTATATAAAATAAGAACTTACATAGCATTAATTTATAGATTTTATGTTAGAAATCCACATTTTTAACACAAAAACCAAATTTTTCACTTGACTATTGTTCATAATCTGGTATAATACCATCTTTGTTTGGTTAATTGTAAACCTACGCAAACCAAAAGACCGGAAGACAGACGACAGAATTTATCAAATCAGGCTATTAGTTAATCAGTTGAACGGAAAGCGAATGTCCACAATTTCTTACTACATAACGACTTATAAATTTATATCCCTCTGTGACCTCTGTGTCTTCTGTGGCTTTATTAACTTTAACTTCTCTGTGGCATTGTACATGCCGCTCTACATTTGTAGATTATCCTCTACAAATCCACCTTTTTATGCAAAACGAACCCAATTTTCGCCCTTTTTAGCACAAAAACAGCGATTCGGAGAAAAAACGAACCCAAACGAACCCAATTCAAACCCAATCAAACCCAATTTTTGCTCGCCTATTTGGCGG
>CAZDAB010000144.1:0-7765 GCA_964502855.1 uncultured Desulfobacteraceae bacterium
ACTCGCTCGGGCCTTGCCGGAAACCAAAATCTACCATTTATGGATGGACACTAACCAACAATAAACACGAATTATGTCCAAAATAAAAATACTTCCTGAAATCCTTTCAAACAAAATCGCTGCGGGCGAAGTTGTCGAGCGCCCGGCCTCTGTTGTCAAAGAGCTTGTGGAGAATGCACTGGATGCAAACAGCACAAGAATCATCATAGAAGTGGAAAAAGGCGGGCGTTCTCTGATCCGGGTTTCCGACAACGGCATGGGAATGAACCGAGATGATGCCTTACTGGCGCCGGAACGCTATGCAACCAGCAAAATTTACAAAGACGAGGATCTGTTTGCAATCAACACCCTGGGTTTCAGGGGTGAGGCCCTGCCGAGCATCGCCGCTGTTTCCAAGTTTTGTCTGGTAACCAGAAACCAGACCTCCCAAGCAGGAACAGAAGTTGTTGTTGAAGGCGGCACAATAAAAAAGGTTTCCCAAGTTGGAGCTCCCTTAGGAACCATGGTCACTGTCAGGCAGCTTTTCTTTAATATGCCTGCCCGGCGAAAGTTTTTAAAAACTGTAAACACAGAGATGGGGCATATCGCAGATACGGTTTCAAGCATGGCACTGGGACGGCCCGATATTCAGTTCAGGCTGATTCACAACGGCAAAGTTGTTAAAAACTGGTCGGCCACGGCCGATGAAGTAGGCAGGGTTGTGGATGTTCTCGGTAAAGACATCAAAAATAATCTTAACAAAATAGAATTTACGTCCGATTTCCTTACCGTTCAAGGCTGGATCTCTTCTCCCCGGATCACGCGAAGCACATCCCGGGGAATATACCTTTATGTAAACCAGAGGTTTGTCCGTAACCGGGTCATCCAACATGCCCTTTTCCAAGGGTATGGCTCAAGATTGATGAAGGGGCAGTTTCCGGTGGCGGTAGTTTTTATCCATGTTCCCTGCGACCAGTTGGATGTTAATGTTCATCCGACAAAACACGAGGTAAAGTTTGCGCAGCAGAAAAAAATTCATGATGCGGTTACCGGGGTTGTGGCAGAAAAATTGCGTCTTGCGGATCAACCGGAATGGCGCCCAAAAAGGTTTCCGGAATCGGATCCCATGGATGTCAAATCTTTCATCTCCGAATCCATACCTCATTTCAGCATCCCGAAAAAAGAAATCCAAGCCCGGTATCATACAACCCGAACCCAGCATCCCGTAACCGACATTTCTGAGCAAGCGGGATCTCCGCTTCACTCCGACCGGCAACCCGCATTCCCGTGGAAGCCGGATACTCGCTTCACGCCGACCCCCAGTCAAAAAGAGTTGTGGGCAAGAAAACGGTTCGGCGATTTAAAGGTGATCGGCCAGTTCCATGATACGTATATCCTTTGCGAGTCTGCCGACCGGATTGTACTAATTGACCAGCACGCGGCTCATGAACGGATTCTTTTTGAGCAGCTTAAAACCCGGTCACAGGCTTCAAAAAAGTCCGCCCAGAAACTTCTTATCTCTGAAACCATTGACATTGGATACCGGGAAGCAAAAATTCTTGAAGGACTGATTCCGGATCTCAATGAACTGGGGCTGGAAATAGAGCCTTTTGGCGGAAATACGTTTGTGGTAAAATCGGTTCCGGCTCTGCTTGAAAACAAGGAGGTTAAACCGCTGGTTGTGGAGATCGTCGAAAAGATCGCCCAGATCGGTTTTACGCCAGGCGTGGAAAAAGCAATCGACCAGTGCTTGATACTCATGGCCTGCCACGGGGCCATTCGGGCCAACCAGAAGCTTTCGGAACAGCAAATCAAAGGGCTTTTGGAACAGCTCGATCAATGCGATCAGCCCTCCAACTGCCCCCACGGCCGGCCCACCTGGATCAGCTGGAGCATAAAAGATCTTGAAAAATTGTTTAAGAGAATTGTGTGAAACGGTTTTAAGTTTCCGATTTAATCTGGCGCTTATTAACCTTACTTAAATTTATACTGAACACCACATGCGACAGTAAATACGTTTTTCTCAAATTCTATATCCAGGGCTGTGCCGGAAGATGTATCCGTGTAGGAATCATCCCTGTAAAAACTATTTTCTAAAGCAAAATTTAAAATCAAGCCGGGAACAACCTCATACGCAATTCCTCCGCCAATGGAGTTGGTATTCAACTCCGGCTTATATGAAGTCATATACTCGGCGTCCATTCCCGTATCGCTATACAGATACCCCAGACTTGCCTTCAGCTTTTTGTTAAAGATATATTCAAATGCGATTCCCACCTCATAGGCGTTATCAACATTGTCCTCATCTCCGTTCCAGTCGGCATCCTCCTGAAAGTAGTATGTAAAATCTGTTTCAATCCTGATTTTGGGCGTAAACTTATAGGAAACACCCAGGGTGAAAACGGCGGGAAGGTCACGTCTTTGCTTTATGCCGTCAGTAATACCCTCTTGTGCAACCAAACCTGACGGGGCCCCGGTTAGCGTATCATATTTTACATCGTATTTAAAATTAAGGTGTGTTCTGCTCTCATACTTTAGTCCTATGTTTAGCTCCTCGGTGGGTGCTAGATTTAGTCCTATGATGCCGCACCATCCATCAGCATTTCGCTCGAGTTCCGAAGCAGCAGTCCGGTCACCCTGGCCGAACGCGACACCCAGGGCTGATGGTTGAACCTGTAGCTTGACCTTGAGTTCACCCTTGGCATCTATATAGCGTGTACCTAAAGATATAGAAACCATATCGTTAATTTTATATGCTCCGCCCAAGGTAAAACCAAGATAGTATCTTTCCGCTTTGAGGCTTTCATTTTTTATTGTATCGTAAAGAGCAGCACCGGCAAGTCCGTTAATGCTGTTAATAATACCCCAACCACCGATTCTTGTCATGGCATCTCCGTCTTTAAAATCCACTTTTCCGCCGCCGCTGGGTATGGTAAAAGCGGCAAAGGCTGCCCACCGATCTTTTTTGTAGATACCGAACAGGCTGGGTATAATCGAAGGTTCATCCTGCGAAAGCTTGTCACTGTCAACTTTATTTTTCCAATCTTTGTCAGTATACTGGAGGGAGAGATTACCGTAGGTTCCGTTCTCCATCTCCATGACACCGGCAGGGTTGTAAACCGCCGCATCAGCAGAATCGGTAGCCGCATTTCTATTAAGCGTTCTCATGTATTCCGCACTAAAATTGCTTAAATGATCAACACTGCCAGCAAAAAGAAAAGAGCTACCCAAAACGATAAGACCTGCAACATACAGAGAGACGAAAAGCTTTTTCATAGAATATCCTCCCAAAAACAATTTAAAAATAACCTTGCCAAAAAATTCGGACAACGGTGGAAAATTCCTTTTTAAGCCTTCTTTTTGAAAGAGAAGGGCGGGGAGGAGGTGCTAACTGGACAGTACAATAATTTTCTTTTTTTAATTTCGGCCAAGTCGTGTTGTAAATGATCGTGAGTTGCATTTGCTTTAGAAAATAATGATTTAAAAGTCAAAGGTTTTATAACAAAAGCTTGACATTTTTAGCTCTAGCTGTTACGGAATTCAAATTTTTGTGTTTATTGGCCTACAGTATGATTTTAATATTATATCAGCGCGTTAGGGTCATATTGTTTTAGGTTTCAATTGCGCTGGGAAAGGAGATGAGCCGGAAAAAAGTAAAGAGGAAAATTATTAGGGAATTGAAAATCAAAATTTAAAGTCATTAAGGAGGGAAAATTAATGAAAAAACTGGTTGTGTTTGCGATGGCACTGGCATTTCTAACCGTTCCCCTGACCGCCTTCGGAATTATGGGCCAGATGTCGCCCAAGAGCAAGGACATTAACGTTGAGTTCTTCGGCAGTATGAAGACCTATCCCATATGGACGTCTAACCTGAACTTTAACGACAACACTCAAGTAAACGACTTTATGCTCGATGAAAATGGCTATATAATGGATCATGATGTCCGCAATGAGATCCGGTTGGGATGGAAGGGCGGAAACGACACATTTGACTTCATGGTCATCCTGGAAGCCGATTTCAACCTGGATAAAAACAACACCGACCGTGGTGCTTCTGCTGGCCAGCCTCTCGATTCGGGAATGACCGGCGAAGATTTCGGCGTTGAAAAACTGGATATCGGTTACAATTTCGGTCCTTTTCGTATTCACTCCGGCTGGACCACCCGATGGCTCGACATCAAAACCGGTGGTCTGGTGTACGGCGATGACCACCCCTACATCGGATTAACCGGGAACATCGGTGAAAACTTTAAATGGGAATTGGATTATACCATTGTCTATGACGCCGTCGATATGACGTTCTATGATGGAGACCGTCTAGACTGGAGATTCTACTCGGCAAAAGGGATCTACACAATACCCTCGGGCTTTGCCAAGGGTTTTGCGATCAGCCCTTTTTATGCCTTCAGCGACGATTCTGCACAAAATAACGCCCAGGTGAGCTACTTCGGCCTCGAGGGTTACGGCAAGCTGGGCATGTTTACCCCCCGGTTTGAAGTTGTCTATGCTGACGGTGATACGGATAAAGATGCCTCAGGGAGAGATTACGACATCAGCGCCATGGCCGCTTATGCATCCGTGGATATCGAAATCTGTCCGGCCTTTGTCCCCTACTTCGGCATCAAATTTGAAGAAGGCGATAACGACCCCAATGACGACGATATCGATGCATTCAACTCGATCACCGATATCACGCGCTACACCCCCACCTTTGGTATGGAAAATGCCATTTTATACCGTATGGTTCCGACCCTGGGCACTCATCTTTACAGCGGCAACTTCAATGTGATTGGAACTCAGCCCGGGTACGGCGGAATCGGCAACTCCTCCAAGGGAGATGCCCCGGGTATGCTTATGTGGGGCCTGGGTGTCAAGGGGAAATATGACAAGTGGTCCTATAAGGTCCAATACATGGATTTTTACTTTGATGAAGAACCTCTTGGGTTTGATGGGACACGTACTGATGATGAAGTGGGCCAGGAGTTTGATATTCGCGTGGCCTACGCCTTTAGCAAGCATTTTACCATGGCCAACTGCTTTGCCGCCTTTGATCCGGGCGATGGCATAGAGGATCTTCGGGGTAACGATTATGACGAAACTGCGCTTGTAAACACCATCGAGCTTATATGGAGTTGGTAGGCCTATGGTGAGCCCCTTAAGTTAACCAAAACCCAATGTCAGGCCCGCCCCGGCCGGGGGTGGGCCTGATGTTTTTGAGGAGTATTTGAATTGAGAACGAAAATAGCCGTGATAGTATTTTTTTTCTGCTTGCTGCCGTTTATTTTGACTGCACCCCGGGTTCAAGCCGGGAATGAGCCCTTCCCCGGTCTGATGACCTTTCTAAAAAAACAATATGCTTCGCCGTTTCAGGTGGCCGGCAAGGTGTATGAGGTTTCCGGAGACCGGCTTCTTTTCAGTAAAACCGACGTTCCCCTGGAGATCGGCCGGCTCCTCCGGGTCTGCGAGCATAAGCCCGGGGTTTCCCCGGTACTCCAGTCCCGGATTGCATGGGTTCAGGTGGAAGCCCTTTTCGCCGACAAAGTGCTGGCCCGGATCATCCAGGGGGAAGCAAGCGCCATTAAGCCGCAAGATATAATTCTGACCCCCTCCGTCCCTATGATATATCTTTACACCAACATCACCGGCAAACAGGGATTTAAACATTACCGGCAGATCCTCACGGCCCTGCTGGTCGCCCGATTTCAGGTAAAAGAGGTTACCGGTGATGTGATTGTGGGAAAGCCTGAATCGTCCGATCTCCTGCTCCGTCTGGAGTGGGAAGCCGGACAGCTTGTCTGCGGGTTGACGGGTCTTGAAGGCGGCAGGCTGCTTTACTCCGAAGCCCTTGCCTATCCCGACGTTGTTGGGACATCGTTTCCCTCGGGTCACCCCCTGGGACAGACCGTTTCCATACCGGTTCGCGCAGCTGCGGCTCCTTTTGTACAACCGTCTATAGAACCTTCTTCACGACCTCCTTTGCAACCTTCTCTACAACCTCCCGTAAAACCGCTACCGGCGCCTGAAGTGTCCCGATCCGTACCTGCCGGGCCGAGCTTTCAGACACCCAAGCCTATTGAAAAGGCGGATTTTCACAAGCTCTCAGAGCCTTACCTGCGGGTGCAAAGCTGTGATCTGGAAGCCGACGGTAAAAGTGAACTGGCTTTTTTGAGTCAGGAGGCGGTTGTAATTTATAGCTTTGAAAACGGTCAACTTGTCCGGAGACTGAGCCACCGGTTTGACAAAGACAACTATTTCCCGATTCATCTCCACGCCATGGATATTGACGGCCGTAACGGGGACGAGCTGCTGGTCACCCTTGCCGAGCCGTCCCAAACCCTGGACAAAAAGGACAGCCGGATCTGTTCCATGATCCTGACACTCCAAAAAGCCACCTTACATCCGCTCGTAAAAAATTGGCCGTATTATCTTAGGGTGATCCGGGATCGACACGGCCAAGCCGTTGCTCTGGCCCAGTCCCGGGGTGATTATGAACCCTACGCAGGATCCATCTGCCGGTTGAATTGGAACTCATCGGAAAAGAAGGTTGAATTGGGCGGGTCCTATAGTCCTGCCCGCGGGATTTACTCTATCTATCAGTTTAATCTGGTGCCCGAAGATCCGCAACGGGTGATGATCCTTGAGCCCAACAATAATCTCAACGGCTATTTTGCTCCGGAGGAAACTCTGGAAGCCACGGGTATCCGGAATTACGGCGACTTTCACGAACTGGCCTACCCTATCAAACTCGAGAAGGATGAAATCATCGGCGGGTTTGACACCAAAACGTTCCGGGAAATTTATGCACCCCGCCGTTTTGAGCTAAGACCTTCATTCGACGGGCAGAGCTTCATCATTTACAAAGAACGTACCGGTAGCGGCGGCATACTGAAAAACACCGTTAAAAAAGTCTGGCGCGGTTCCCAGGGCGTGGATCAGGTGGTCGGCGTGAAATGGTCGGGACAACAAATCGTTGAGACCTGGAAATCCAAAGAGCTTTCGAAAAACATCCTGGATTTTACTTTCACTCAAAACTCAGACCGGATTCTGGTCCTTTATGAGGAAGAAAAGGGCTGCGCGCTGGAGGCCTTGCACTAAGGACTCACTTAAAAATAAACTTAAAACAGTCATAATTTGAGATTTCTAAATCTTGGATATGATCACCGTAATTCGGGCTGGAGTGATGGAGTATTGGAGTACTGGAAAGACGAATCAGCAAAAAAAGCAGAAGAATCCAAAAACCAAGTTTTGGGTACCAAACTACAAATACTATGCCAAAAGCAGGTAAGAATCTCAACTACAATATGCAATGTTCAAAACCGTTTATTATGTCGAATTTTGGTAATTGTGATTTGTTTGTTATTTGATATTTGGAATTTCCAATACTCCATCACCCCGATACTCCGGTATCTTATATGTTGACATTTTACGAATTGCCACGGATATTTCAATAACCAACCCTCTTGATTTACACCCCGCCCCCCCTGATTCACCGTCAAAGAAAATAAAAAACCTCACTGAAAAAAACACCACGGGGATGATGGGTCTGAATTTTTATTCGGAAAAACTCTGTGGGGCATAAAATGCCTTGATTTTGGGCAGACCTAAATTCACCACCAAAATTGTAGAAGTATTATAAACCATAGGTTTATAAAGATTTAGATGTAATACTTGGGTGCAAGCAAAATTGCCATAGAACCTTATTAATAAAGGAATTCGTAAAATTAGGCGGTGGATTTTGGGCAGACCTAAATTCACCACCAAAATTGTAGAAGTATTATAAACCATA
>CAZDAB010000145.1:0-7608 GCA_964502855.1 uncultured Desulfobacteraceae bacterium
GCAAAGCTTCGCTCAACATAAATTCCATGCTGAAATAAGCGGCGCAGGTCAGGGAGTCCTGTGAATGATTCTGCTGAAACCACGCGGGCGCATCCACCGCTTGCCGCCGGGTCTGCACAAGACCATCAATGTTTTTGCGAAAAACGGGATCGGCCAGCACGCGCTCGATCTGGTCGCGCGAGACCGTCTGGAGGACAACCCAAGGGTTATGCGTAATTTCCCACAGTTCGGGATCAAGCTGCCGCCACACCTTGTCGGTAGCATGATTCCATGACCAGCGCATATCCAGGGCCAACTCCGCCAATGAATCGAACCCCTCGATTTCCGTGGGCAGAAGGCTGTAAATCGGGTGACTGACACGTGTTGGTTTGCTCATGATTTCTCCTTCAATAACTTTGGTGACAACTCCTGTCTTCTTAGATCCTTCTGTTCTTCCGCCGGTCGAGATGGCGGCCCTTTCCGGAAGAAACCGCCGCCTTGTTTGTCGACCACCGGCGGGGTCCTAACCTTCACTTTGTCCGACTGATTCGGCTCGACTTTACGCGGCAAAACTTTCGTCGGCCTTTGCTGCTCGGGCGAAGTCCTTGAACCCTCCCGGCCGCTACCTGTCACTTCGCCGTGACCCGCACGCTTTGCAGGCGCTGATTTCATGGGTTCCGACGGCCTCATCTCCGGTTCTTTGCGCTTCACCGGCGGTGCCATTCCTTTAGACCCTGCCGATGGAACGCGCTCCATGCCCGGCCGGCCGGCCTTATGACCCGCACCCTGTGATTCCCAACGACTTCGCTCCCCGACAAACTTGTGAACGTCATCGGAATGCCGAGATATCTGCTGTCGAGCTTCCGGTTTAGTCTTTTCGAACTTGAAGATCGTCGTCTTTCTGGTGACAACCCTCGTCATCGGCACAGCCACCTCGAAGTTCCTTCGTTGCGACGCTGGCATACTGCTCAATCTGCGCTCCATCTCGCGATACGTTCTCGGCGGTCGAAGCGCCTTGTCGGCGCGGCGACGCGCATATTCCTGCCGCTCGTGCTGCGCCCATCGCGGTTCATCCTTGTGATGGCGCCAGCGGTCATGCACATAAATCGGGTCATACCACGTGTGACGCTGTTCAACCTCATACCACGGGAAAATGCCGATGCCGATATAGGTATTGTCGTAGTAATCGCCGAAGTAGTAATGGCTGTATTGCGGACGGGTGAACAGGCTGAACTGAAGGTTGCCGATATCGACAGCAATGCTCAGCGCGTAAGAAAACCCAGGGCGCGCATAAGTGCGCCTCGGAAAATACACCGGCGCGAACAGTACCCCGCGGCGACCCAGAGCGTAATCCCAGTGCCCGTTGGCAAACACATAGCCGCGTGGCGTCCAGACGTAATGCGACGGCACCCATACCCAGTCCGCCTGGGCCACAATCCAGTAGCCGGATCGTCGAATATATTGTCCGTGATTCCAGTACCAGCACGGCGGCACCCATATCTGGTCCGGTGATGGTGCCGGTCCCGGCGGTTCAACCTCCGTGAGCGCCGGCGGCGCCGGCAAATACGCTATCTCCTTATTGCCGGCGGTCGCCCAGAATCCTGCCACCCATTGCCAACCTCCCGCCGACTGTGACCAGTAGCCCGGCACCCAGGACATACCCGGCGGCACTGCTCGCCAGCACCCGCTCACCCAGACATACCCGTTCCTGTCCGAATCCCATCCCCAGTAGCCCGGCACCCATGCAAACTGGTCGCCCGCGGGCCTCTCTGCCGGTGGAACTTCCTCTATGGTGGCCGGCGGCTCGGTTGGCGCTACAAGTCCCGTCTGGTCCTCCAGATTCACCGGCTGGGCAAAGGCCTCATTCAACGGCCCCCGGGTCAGCACCTCCGGCTGCTCCTCTGCCGGTATCGGCGGCGCTTGCCCTGTCGCTACGCCATAAAGCATTCCCGTTGCCATAATCATTACCATTACTATCATCCTCGCGGTCTTCATATCGTCCCCCTTACTTAACGGTTCAATGCCACTAAAAAAAATGTCACTGGATATATCTCCTGAGCCATTCAATACATTAGCTCACGACAGATGCCTGTGATTATGCATAGAGCTTCCGGTAAAGCTTCGCGGCGACACGATCAATCCTCCTGCGGCGGCGGCGGGGAGGCCGCCAAAGCATCGCCGACGATGGTCTGTGCTTCCTCCATAATACGGCCCAGATGAACCGATCCCCGGAAGCTCTCCGCATAGATCTTGTAGATATTTTCGGTTCCTGACGGACGCGCCGCGAACCATCCGCTTTCGGCGATTACCTTCAAGCCGCCGATGGGCGCGCCGTTGCCCGGCACGTGGGTGAGGACCGTCCGGATTTTTTCGCCCGCCAACTCGGTGAGCTTAACCTGCCGGGGCGAGAGTTTTGCCAACAGTTCCTTTTGCTCCGGGGTGGCCGGCGCATCAACGCGGTCATAGGCAGGCTCACCGAACTCGCGCGTGAGTTCGTGGTAGATTTCGCCGGGATCGCGGCCCATCCTGGCTGTGATCTCCGCCGCCAGCAAAGCCGGGACAATTCCATCTTTGTCCGTCGTCCAGACAGTTCCATCACGGCGCAAAAACGACGCGCCCGCACTCTCTTCCCCGCCGAACCCGAGCGAACCATCCAGCAGGCCATCCACGAACCACTTGAAGCCGACCGGCACCTCGTAGAGCTTCCGCCCCAGCTTCGCGGTGACGTGATCAATCATCTGACTGCTCACCACTGTTTTGCCGATCGCCGCTTCCTTGCGCCACTTCGGCCGGTGTTGGAAGAGGTAGAAGACGGCGACGGAAAGGTAATGGTTGGGCGGCAGCAATCCCGCACTTCTGGTGACAATCCCGTGCCGGTCGTGGTCGGTATCGCAGGCAAAAGAAAGGTCAAAGCGGTCCTTCATCCCTATCAATCGCTGCATCGCGTAGGCCGAGGAAGGGTCCATCCGTATCTGACCATCCCAATCCACCGTCATAAAACGGAAGGTCGGGTCAACGGCCTCGTTGACAACTGTGAGGTTCAACCCGTACCGCTCAGCAATCGGCCCCCAGTAGTGGACCCCTGCGCCACCGAGCGGATCCACCCCCAGGCTGATCTTCGCGCCGCGAATGGCGTCCATGTCGAGCACGTTGGCGAGATCAGTAATGTAAGCGTTGAGGTAGTCGTGCCGGTGCGTCGTTGGGGCACGAAGCGCCTTCTCGAAAGGAATCCTCTTCACACCCCGCAGGCCATTATCGATGAATCCGTTTGCCTTCGCCTCAATCCAGGCGGTGACGACGGATTCCGCCGGCCCGCCGTTTGGGGGATTATATTTGAACCCGCCGTAATGTGGCGGATTGTGTGACGGCGTGATCACGATGCCGTCGGCGAGTCCTGTCTTGCGCCCGCGGTTGTACGTGAGAATCGCGTGGGAAACGGCAGGGGTTGGGGTATATTCATCCCCCTGCGCGATCATGACTTCCACCCCGTTTGCCGCCAGCACTTCAAGCGCGCTGGCAAGAGCCGGCACGGAGAGGGCATGCGTATCCATGCCCAGAAACAGAGGTCCCTCGGTCTTATTCCGCTTCCGGTACAGGCAAATGGCCTGGCTGATGGCGAGGATATGCCGTTCATTGAACGCCTTTTCGAATGCGGAACCCCGATGTCCTGAGGTGCCGAAGGCAACCCGTTGCTCCGCCACTGAAGGGTCAGGCACCTCGGTATAATAGGCCGTGACGAGTCTGGGTACGTTCACCAGCATCGATGCTTCGGCCGGCTTTCCTGCAAAAGGACTTGCTTTCATGGATGTCTCTCCTCAAATGCCGCGGCATTTTCCTTATCAGCCATAATTTGAACTCCTTATCTTTAATTTAGTTAATCATGGGTAACCCCCCGGCTTTGCCGGAAATCACTGATTTTTTTTGGCCTCTGACGTCAAAGATTTTTTAACCATATTCGGGTGCGAAACTTGAGTTATTATTTCCCAGCCTCACCTCTCCCGCATGTCAAGTCATCATTGTTTCGGCGGTAAGACTCTCAACCCATTTTTTAGCATCGTAACAGTTTGTAGTCTTGTCAGATCCAGCTAACTATCCAACGGCTTTCGTACCACAAACTGGGGTAAATGAGCTCAGATGAACAAGAAATGTTTCATAATGGAAACTGATTCGAGATAGACGAATGATTTCAAAAGAGAATATATTAAAACTTATTATATTTAAACCTTAATAGTGTCAATATCAAAAGCGGGCCGGTATTTTTTATTTCAGGTTTCACGACTTGAGGCAGACGTTTACAAGACGGTTGCTTATGAAATGCGGGACCTTGAAAGACGTTCAAGAGTTGTTAGGCCGGAATCCTACAACTGATCAAATGGTCTTAAACACCCATGAGGTTTTTACCAGCCATATGGGTGTAAATCATTGTCGTTCTTGAACTCAAATGCCTACTAATTTATGGTTGTAATTCTTTCGCAGCGAACCAATACGCAGAAACTGCACAAAGTTTTTCATTTTTAGTTTAGGAGAAACCTATATCAAAAACTGAGTTGTACGAAATCTAATAATATTTTTGTTGAATATTCAATTTGATATGCTATTGGAAAGGGTGAGGTTGTTACGCGGTCTGAATAATCGCTACACAGATCTTGCTTGTATTCATTTTTTCTAAAAGCTGTAGTTCTTTCGCAGCGAATCAATATCTAATGTTGGGCCGCTATTTGTACGTATGCCAAGCAATCTGACATGAGTAAACTTTCCGATAAATCCATATTTCCGACGCCCTTTGAACCATCGCGAGGCCGCTCACAATAATGACAAGGACTTAAATACGTTGTATAATTGTATTGATGTATATTGGAAAAACACCGGGATCATGTGCAGACAGAATAAGGATGCAGTTGCTCGACTCAAAGACTTTTCGGTATACGTTCCCATTAATTGTCGTTTTTGCTATTGATTGGAGAATCATTTATGAAGATGGAACAATATATAAGAGCTATTGCGGGAACTTTTATCTTGTTGTCTCTGGTTTTGGGGTATTTGTTCAGTTCCTATTGGCATCTTTTCACGGCATTTGTCGGTCTCAACCTTTTACAGTCCGCCTTTACCAAATGGTGTTTGATGGAAGATATTCTGGTTAAATTAGGAGTCCCCAAAAACACCTGATTTCCGGTTGTGGGCCGGCCGCTAAAATGGGTTTTTAAAGCATTTTTCTACAAAGGCACTTTTAGGTGGTATTTATCCATATACAAAAAAATAATCGCTTCTTAAAATCGAAGAAGCAAAACCCAAAGCGATTGAAGTCAAGGTAAAGTAAAAAAAAGGAGGAATCTAAAAATGAAGGTTTTAATCGTTTATTATTCGATGTACGGTCATGTCCATCGAATGGCCGAGGCTGTTGCTGAAGGTTCAAAGGAAATCAAGGGAGCGGAAGTCGAAATGCGACGTGTTCCCGAAACGCTGCCTCAGGATGTTCTTGCCCAAATGGGCGCCCTTGAGGCCCAAAAATCTTTTTCCCAAATACCGCTTTGCACCGTTGAGGAGCTTGCATCCGCCGACGCAATTGTATTTGGCACCCCAACGCGTTTCGGAAACATGTGCGGCCAAATGCGCCAGTTTCTCGACGCAACCGGTCAGCTTTGGGCGCGGGGCGCGCTGGTGGGGAAGGTGGGAAGTGTGTTTACAAGCTCTGCCACCCAGCATGGGGGCCAGGAATCTACCATATTGAGTTTTCATATCACGCTTCTCCATCATGGTTTTGTGATTGTGGGACTCCTTTACTCGTTTCAAGGACAGATGCGCGTGGATGAAATTACAGGCGGATCGCCCTATGGGGCTTCCACCATTGCCGGCGGACAGGGCGAACGCATGCCCAATGACAATGAGCTGGCTGCCGCCCGCTTTCAGGGAAAACACGTTGCGACCATTGCAGCAAAGCTTGCAAAATAATCATCGAAAAAAAATTTTGGAAGAATTCCGGCCAGGAAACCCAATCCATTTGGGTTAGGGTTCAATTATGAAGGACGAGATTAGCCCCGTAAAAGGTGTTTTTGTTTTTGCAGCCACGATTATCGGCGCCGGAATTCTGGCGTTGCCGGTTGCGGCGGCAAAAACAGGTTTTTTTCCGATGCTTCTGATTCTGTTGGTTGTAGGCGCAGTTTCTGTTTTTTCAGCACTGTATATCGCCGAAACCGTGGTAAACACCCCGGGCGACCATCACCTGCCAAGCCTTGCCAAAGAACATCTCGGTGGATTCGGCTTTACTGCAATGATTATCGGCATCATCATTTACATTTATGGAGCTCTCACCGGTTACCTGGCGGCCGGCGGACAGTTGTTTTATTCGTTATCCAACGGAAAAATTCCGGTCCTCGCCGGTATTGTAATATACTTTGTTATGGGCAGCTTTATCGTTCATTTCGGCCTCACAATCGTGAGCCGTGTCGAAACCTATCTTTTCAGTGCAATGCTGATCCTCATCGGCACAGTCATCGCACTGACGCTTCCGAACATAGAAATTCCGTTAGTACTGGAAACCCATTGGCACGATACGCTGAACGTTTTCGGTGTCGTCCTCTTTGCTTACGTCGGTCACTCGGTGATCCCGTCCATTGCACGGGGACTCAAGAAACACGAAGATATCAACCGAATTTCGATATGGGGGGTGGTAATCCCGTTGTTGTTGTACGTGGTGTGGTGTTTCGTTGTTATGGGGACAGTACCCAAAACAGCCGGTCATGACCAGCCTTCCCTTGCCGGTGCCAAAATTGCCGGCCAACCGGCAACCATACCGTTGGGCTTGATCGTCGGCGGAAGTGTCATCATTTTGGGAAACCTGTTTGCAGTGCTCTCCACAATGACATCATATATCGGCTTTGGTTTTTCCTTAAAAGAAGCTTATGTTGATGTTGCTGCTGAGATGCATCAAAAAATATCGCCACCGGCCGTAACACTCCTTGTTGTCATACCGCCGCTTGTCATCGCCCTCTTTAAGCCTGAAGTTTTTGTTCATGCTTTGGACATCGCCGGAACTTACGGTGGAGGGGTGTTTGTGGGGATACTGCCGGTGTTAATGGTCTTAAGTTCGAGGAAAAAAATCAAAACCATAAAACACATGACCTGGGGCGGCAAATGCATGCCGTACATCGTCCTGATCATTTACTTGATCGGCATGCTTTACGGCACGATGAAGATCCTATCTTGAATGATGTTGGCTCGGGAGATCTTTTCATTTGACTCCTAAATATTTCGAATGCCTGTGTCTATTTGAAATGTCATGATTGGCTTAATCGGATTGCCTCCGGGGTGCCTGCATTTCGTTCAGCAGTTCGATCTGGACCTCTTGAATCTCCACCAAACGCTCCCATTGGCGAGACAATAAATGGTCAAGTTTCTGGTGCAACTGCCGAATTTCGAGTTCCGCTTTTAGATTGATTTGGTAGTCATGGGATGATCGAAGGCGATCCTTTGCTTCCTGGCGGTTCTGACTCATCATAATAATGGGTGCCTGCATCGCGGCGATACACGAAAGAATGAGATTCAAAAGAATGAAGGGATACGGATCGAATGGTTTGAATGCCAAAAGCAATGAGTTGACGGATATCCAGAGTACCAGAAGACACGTAAATA
>CAZDAB010000146.1:0-7607 GCA_964502855.1 uncultured Desulfobacteraceae bacterium
TTGAAAAAATTTCACGTCGCGTATAAACCAATTTCTTAATTCAACG
The DNA here is from genome assembly GCA_964502855.1 of uncultured Desulfobacteraceae bacterium. Classification (GTDB taxonomy): domain Bacteria; phylum Desulfobacterota; class Desulfobacteria; order Desulfobacterales; family UBA11574; genus S5133MH16. The sequence continues at coordinate 47 of CAZDAB010000146.1, forward strand.
GCATTGACCCTAACTAAGCAAAAGTCGAGGGTGCTCAGTATTACGTATAAAAGAAGTATAGTATCGGCGGTAGCTATTAAAATTGACAAAATAATCTCGAACAATCCGCTTTTTTTCAGCTCTGATCCAGCACTTCTCTGATTCTTTTAGCAAGTTCACTTTTAACCACCGGCTTCATGACATATCCGCGAATGCCCATGGCCCTTGCCTTATCCGAGCTGATTTTCTCGGAAAATCCGGTACAAATGATAATCGGAATATCAGATCTTATTTCCATGAGTTTTCTGGCAAGCTCGATACCCGTCATGTTCGGCATGGTTGTGTCAGTAATGACCAGATCGAACTTATCGGGAGCTGCCCGAAACGCTTCAAGTGTTTCTATGCTGCTGGTTCGTGCGGTAACATGATAACCGAGTCGTTCCAGCATCTGCTGAGACATTCTAACAATCTGCTCTTCATCATCAACTAAAAGGATTCGTTCTTTGCCCCCTTCCACAGGTAATAGGGCCTGGAGTTCTTTTTTTTCGGCCTGGATTTGGATTACCGGCAGGTAAATATGAAATGCGCTTCCTTTGCCCGGTTCACTGTAAATTCTTATGTCACCTCCATAGCTTTTGACAATGCCGTGCACCATGGCAAGGCCCAGCCCGGTGCCTTTATCTTTTTTCTTGGTAGAAAAATAGGGTTCAAATATGCGATCAATTATAGACTTATCGATGCCTGCGCCGGTATCCGCCACTGTCAAACAAACATATGAACCGGGAAGCATGGCCGGATCTTTTAAGTCCTCCATTTCTAGAGTAATCTCTTTTAGGGTTACCTCCAGTTTGCCGCCTTCATCTTCCATTGCATGAAAAGCATTGGTCAAAAGATTCATGGCAACCTGATGAATCTGTGTGGCATCGGCCATAACCAACCCGCAGGTATGGGTGATATTCTGGTTGATTTCAATGGTACTCGGCAAGGAAGATCTGATGAGTTTCAATGCCTCTCGCACAACGAGCTGAATTTTTAATGGTTTCAGTTTCCGATGAGCCTGCCTGCTGAATGTGAGGATCTGTTTGACCAGATCTCCGGCACGATGTGCAGCGACAAGCAATTCCTGTAAATTGTCATGTAACTGGGTTCCTTTTTCAGTATCATCTAACGCCAATTCAGTATATCCAATTATGGAATAAAGGATGTTGTTGAAATCATGGGCAATGCCGCCGGCCAATGTGCCGATGGACTCCATCTTCTGAGATTGCTGGAGTTGGGTTTCGAGTCGCTTTTTTTCTGCTTCTACCAGCTTGCGATCTGTAATATCTCGAAGAGTTACCTGTACCCATGCTTTCTCCCCTTTGTGTTTTATCAAACGAGCATTTGCTTCCATGAATAAATCGCTTTTATCCTTGCGCATAATGGTCAATTCAAATGGTGGACGTTCTATGCCTGTAATAACAAGTGCAAACTCCTTTAAGGCTTTTGGGATGGATCGCTTTGCCAAGACACCAATCCTGGCAAAGTGTTTACCCATAACCTCCTCTGCTGAATATCCGCTTTTACGTTCAGCCGCTGAATTGAAAGATAGTAAATTGCCTTTTTTATCCAGTGAAATAATAGCATCTGGAGATTCTTGAACCAGAACGGAATATTTGCGTTCACTCTCCCTCAGCGCATTCTCAGCCTGCTTGCGCTTGGTGATGTCGACGACAACTCCTTCGAGGTATCCGAGTTCAGGATAAGCCGCTGCACTAATTTCAATAGTAACAAGAGATCCGTCAGTTCGGGTCATTTCAATTTCAAAACCATCAACCCTACCTTGTGATCGGATCTGATAAAGCAACTCTTCGCGACGTTTAGGATCAGTGTAATGTTTGGAAGTAACGTATTCTTCAAGAAATTGATCCACTGAATTATAACCCATGAGCTCTGCTAAAGTTTGGTTAGCCGCAAGAAACTTTCCGTCATCGATACGAGTTCGATAGATGCCAACCATTGCAGTTTCGAAAAGCTGACGATACTTTTTTTCGCTCTCCTCTAATTTCTTAGTCTTATGTTCTAATTCCTCATACGTTGGCTTTTTATCCATTATAATTTCCTGTGTTTTACTTAAATAATTCCGTAGACGACAACCTACCTTTCAAGAATTGGAAACATTTAACCGGTTTTTATTATAGCAGGAACCATACCATAATATGACAAACAAACAAATACCTTTTATTACAAACAGTTAAAGATTATATCGTGGAGTATTGAAACGGATAAAACTGCGATATTTTTGCGTCAAATTACACAGATGTCAAAATTTTGACTCCTGTTCTAGAGATTTTGAATAGAAGAGGTATTAAGATTAATCATTTAAAGCAGTTTATCTGAACAGTTAATCCATATCATTCTAACATCATTTCAGGTTGCGTGCCTGAATATTCAATTTCCGAAAAATGAAGGTTTTTTTCCGAAATCAAACTTGTGTTCCTTGCCTTATTTCTGGGTCCTTTGAGTTACAGATATGATAACGGGTGGTTGTCAAAATGGGCTTCATTTTGTTTACCTCCGATGAGCTGGTTGGCGATTCAGATAATGCGGTCGAAGTGGTAAAAAAAGGGCTTTGAATCGACTTCAAATTTCAAAATAAATAACAGTTATCACCAGCTTCGCCCATTCAACAATCCGTATCGTAATCATTGTTTCAAAAAAATTTGTTATTCTTTGTTTTTAATCGGATTCGCCATGTCTTTTGTGCCTTGTTTTCGGCATCCTGAGCTTTTGCAACGACGGTTGACTTTCGGTTTCATGTGAGCCAAAGCCTTCAAATTTTTTCAGGACAGCCCGGGTCACATGTAAAGATCCGCCCTTGTGAGAGGAAGACCGGAGGCTCCCTTGGCTGAATGTTTGGTCGCAACAATCTGGCAGATATGTATTGACCCATCTGCAAGCCCTGTGGAGACTCCCGCCAGATAAACCGCCCACAAGCGAAATTTTTCCATGCCCACGAAATGGGTTGCTTCTTCCCTGCGGTCCATGAGCCTTCGGTACCAATGGCGGGTCGTAAGGGCGTAATGTTCGCGCCAGGCCTCGACATCATGCACCTCGAAACCGCAGATTTCAAGCAGATCAATGGTGTGTCCCACATTATCCAGTTCACTTCCTGGAAAGATATATTTTAAGAGCAGGCGGCGTTCGGGTCTGATCCTTCGGGCTGCCCTACGGGTGGGTTTTGCGTGGCGGGAGAGACCGTGGTTTAAGAGTATGCCCCGATCCCGCAGAAGTGTATTGATTTTCTGGAAATATTTCGTTATGTTGGCAATTCCGATATGTTCGAACATTCCGACGCTTGCGATTTTATCATAAGTGTCGTCAAGGGTTGAGTAATCCCGGAGTTCGACGGTTACGCGGTCCTCAAGACCGAGTCTTTTTATCTTTTCCATGGCATAGTCGACCTGTTTTTGAGACAATGTGACACCGTGTGCCCTGACACCATAGTTCCGGGCAGCATGGCAGATAAGCCCCCCCCAGCCGCAGCCGATATCGAGCAGTTTTTCATCGGGCTTCAGACGCAGTTTTCTGCAGATCATCTCGAGTTTGTCATGCTGGGCCTGGTCCAGGGAATTATCCTGATGAGTGAAATAACCGCAGGAATATTGCATTTCAGATCCAAGAAACAGCGCATAAAAATCATTGCTGATATCGTAATGAAATTGAATGAATTCTTTGTTATCCCTTCGTGATTCCCTGCGGCCCACTTCGTCGTTCTGGTATTCATGTTGAGTGGTTACTTTCCCGGCAGAGGTTAACAGGAACGGAAGGACCTGCCTGAACAGGAAAAACTTGTTTATTTTTTTTAACTTTTCTTTTGGACGTTTTTCGCGAGCAACCGCGATGAACTCAATCAGGTCACCGTGGAGGTCAATATGGCCTTTTACATAATGAAGGAGCAAGTTCTCGTAAGTAGGCCTCCGCAGGAGTGCTCCGATTACTCCTGGGCCGTCAATGGCTATAAAAAAATCGGTGTCGATATTCCTGCCCAGTGGGATCATCGATCCGTCCCAGAGGCGGATGGGAAAACGGGCATTGATCAACTCTCCGATATACTCGAAAAGCCTACGTGCGGCGGCCAGTCTGTTTTGGTCTGAAAAAAAGGGCATCGATAACCTCGGTTGGGAATACCGGTAAGAGGAAGTACATTTGTCCTCAGCATTTCACAATTCAGTTTTCATTGATGATATTTTTATCATTCTAATTAGTGAGTAACGGAATTAATTCTTGAATAATGAGCAAATATGAAAAAATTTTTATCATACTATAGCCATGCGGAATTTTTTATGAAAAAAAATAGGGTTCCCAACACGGACTCAAACTTAAATCCAAATGTCTTAATAGCACATCCTGAAATCAATTCGATTTGATTACATATATCTGGAAATCCACAAAAAATCAAAGGGTAAGTCCTGTAAAATAGATTCGGCAAACGAGGATAGAGTTATTTTTTTAAGTTTTCCATAAAAACAATAAAGAAGCTGAACACCCGGATCAGGAAAGCGGTGTAAGTTATTTTGAGAAATAGTTTCATGTCGTTTTCAAGATTACATTTCTGAGAAAGCTATAATCTAATAAACGTGCCCGGAAGCCCGTCCCCAAAAGCCTTAAACCAATAATCCAATGAACGTGCCCAATATCCCCCGACCGTCTTACCCGGCCTGATCTCCCCTATGACTTTTTCACTGCCATCTCGTTGATTGATAGCAATCTTTAGGAGACCCGTGATGACTATATACAAGGCTTCGCCAGGGTCACCCTGCCTGAAAAGGGTTTCTCCATCAGAAAAGACAACCTGCTCAAGATCATCGGACAAAACGTGCAAGACTGCATTGTCAACATCCTTGAAGATCTCCATTGATCTTCCGTGAGCCATTAATTCAGACTTTGAATACCGGCAATTTGGATGCCTCACTACGAGAGTCTCCCAATAAGGGGTGCTTCGCTCATAATCCAAGGCCAAGCCTTTCGAAATGTCTATGGCTCTATGGCTTAATACAAACAGCGAAAAGATTGATCCCCTCATTTTCAAATTGGATGTCTGTGCAAGGCCTTTGGAATGCCGATGAGGTAAACAATCGATTCATGTCCTCCTCCGTTCGATGGACAAGCCTCCAGTCCAAAACGTAATCCATCAAGGCCTTTGCCGGATTTCTTGGATGAAAATTTCCGAGGATCACCTTACCTCCGGATCTCAGCAATCGGTAGATATAATCCAGAAGCGTAATGACAAACTTGTCATTGAAGTAGTCAATCAGCCCGACGCTGTAAACCAGGTCCTGGTCTTTTACATCCATATGCTCCCGGCCAATAGCCAAATAAACTAGGTTTGCATTAATAAGTTTCATTTGGCGCTTTAGTTTTTTCTTGTCCCTTTTGTCACTAACAAAAGCCAAGGCCTGTGAATCCATGTCGATTAACGTGGCCATGAGGCGAGACGGATCATCTATTTGATCAAAAACGTCGAATATCTCTGCAGCAGGTCCGCAGGCGAGGCTGGTTATACACGCCGCCGAACCCTCTTTCTGCGCTATGACCTGGTTGATCTCTCGAGCCAGCAGCCCACGTCGGTTTCGGATCGCTCTGCTTGACGGCAAATTAAGGAAACAACGATCGAGAAGAGGACCTAAACGGCCTAATCCGTCCGGACGACTCTGGTAGATCGACTCGATAGTGAAAAAGTCTCCGGCATAACCTCGCGGTTTGGAGTAAAATCTCTCAGTCGTTTTTGCAAGCAATAAGTAAGGAAGTACTTCCCCGCGGAAAAGGGCTCCCAGATCCTCTTTCACATAAACATTCTCCGGTGATTCGTCTCCAATTTCCGAATTCATAAAATCCCAGAAAATCTTTAATTCTAGTTCGATCTCCTGGGCCAATTCAGGCGGAACAACACCATCATTTTTCAACGCTTCTCTGTCTGCAATCTCCATGAGTTCTTTGAAATTATGAATGGCATTTGATATTCGCTGCCATACAGCCGTGGTCTCGTATACATCCCCAGCCTTCGCCTGAATCATACGGCCGAGGGTGTCCACTCGCTCCCTCAGGCGCTTGGAGGCAAGAATAGCGAAAGATTTGTAAAGGCGAGCCGCAAAACCAGAATCCTCTTTCAACTTCACCTGAAGCTTATCTCGTGGAAGGGCCAGCAAGAGTGAGTTTTCCAAAGTCACAACGGAAGCAGACGCGGGGCGATCCTCAAGGAGGGACATCTCGCCCAATATTTCACCCGGTCCCAATATAGCAAGTTGTTTGTCGCCTAGTATGGAAACATATATCCCTACAACACCTTCCAAAACGAAATAGAGCGCATCCGGATCTTTTCGCTCCCTAATGATGACCTCATTGGCATTTTCATGTTGAGTCACGCCTGTATCAAAGATCCAATCTATGTCACTCTGGCCCAGTTCACTGAGCAATGCTATAGCATCGTGCATAATGAATCACCTTTGGTTCCGATTTCATGTTGAGAAAAATTAGAAAAAACATAAAACTCATTTTTTGTTTAAGCTCCGATACATCTTACCAGTATCGACATCATTCACAACAACAATTGATATACAAATATCATATTTTTCTGGTGTCAGGTCAAGTAAATCCTATTTTTGACAACTATCAAATCATCTTCGCCCACCGACAAATTATATGCATAATTTTTGAATGGTAAAGGAGTGTACAATTCTTGAATTAATCAGAGGTTTAAATCAAAAAAAGCGTGTAATTCAACCGATAGTCCTTATTCGAAAAAAATAAGGTGGATACTATATATTTTGGACCGGCTTTCAGTCTACAACATTTTGATATATTGAGTTATCTCGTAAAAACTAGGCTTTTCAAAACCTGAGATTTCTTTCCTTAGAACGTCTGAATTACAGATATCATAGCTGGTGATTGTCAAAATGGGTTTCATTTTGTTCAGCCCCGATGAGCTGGTGTCAATTCAGATAATGCGGTCGAAGTGCAGAAAAAAGGGGCTTCTTTGGCCTGATTTTGGGTTTCATTTAAGAAGTTGTTAAACGGACCTGAAAATCGGGCGAAATTTTAATAAAAACAGAGCGATTTATTATATATTACCGTCTCCTTTATACCTTATATAACAGGTGTAAAAATCTGGCCAACACACACCATTCTTTTTTTCAGGATTGCGTCCTTTTCGGCCTCGTTATCGCCCACTCGGATTCGAGACGCCTTTTCCGGTTAATATCCATTGTAATATTAACCTTATACCATGATTTTAATCAACTGGCCACAATTTAGTCACAAGGACAAAAAAAAAGAGGTTACAAGTCGAACCGTAACCTCTTGAGACCTTTAAAAAACGCCCCCTTTTGCCCAATCCCTGCGTCAGGCTCAAATTATAATCCTCAAAATACTCAATGTATTCCTGTGGTTAAAATTTTCGCCTTTCTTGACCTTGAACAAAATTGAACTTTTTTTAAAGGCCACCTCTTGAATTTCATGGTAGGCACGATTGGATTTGAACCAACGACTTCTACCGTGTCAAGGTAGCGCTCTCCCCCTGAGCTACGTGCCTGTATCGAGACCT
>CAZDAB010000147.1:0-7581 GCA_964502855.1 uncultured Desulfobacteraceae bacterium
GCATCAAGATCTCAGCACATCTCTTCGCAAAAAATCGCTCAACTCAGGTTAAACTATCGAGTGTCAAAGAGTGTCAAAAATGATGTCTCATCTTAGGTTTAAAATAAGTTTATGTTTCTATGTCATAATCGCTTTGTCCGGTCTGATTTCGGTGTGTTGGGCAGCGGTACCCAAAGTGCTGGAAAACAAACAAAGCCCCACAGCGGTGAACCATCAGAAGCCATCGCCCGAGATCGATCCCGCCGACATCGAGCTTAAACTCAATGGTGTCAAAAAGAGTTTGGTTACCGCTGAAGCAACGGAAAATCAACAAACAGCACACCAATTGGGAATAACCCTGCCCCAGTTACAGGAACGAACAGTAAAGCTCCGGGAATTAGACAGCGTCTATCAGCGACTCTTGACAGCCTTGAAAAAAAAGAAAATTTTGGAAAAAGAAGACGCCCTTTTGAAAGAAAAAGAGCAGAGTCAGCAGCAGGTAACCCTTTCTAAAAATCCGCCGTATTCCCTGAGTTATTATGACACCATTCTCGATAAGTTGATTACCGACGACCATAAGAAGGAAACCGCCATTTTAGGGATCCGCCTGGCCGATAAGGCTTTGGAGGATGCCAGAGCGAAGCTGGATGACATCGGGCAGGATCTGCGAAAATCCAAAGAAGAACTGGAAGCAATGGAACCCCGGGAGGTGACTGGAAAACTGAAGTGGGAACTCGAGCAAGCCCGATTGAAACTGGAGACTGCTCAGGCGATTTTCGATTTGCAAAGGACAACCAGGCAAAATCTTTCCATCGAAGCTCGACTTGCCAAACAAAATTCGGATGTTACACAGCAAAACCTCGTTTGGGTCAGCAAAAACTTGCATTTTGATAACGCCGACCTGGAAAAACAGATCGAAGACATCAATCGGAACAGGGATGACCTTCAAAAGCGACAGAAAGATCAGCTCCGTGGACAGATGAAGGTGGAGACCGCCTGGCTTCAGGCCCAGGAAAGACTCGGGAATGCCAGAAAAAAGACAGATATTGCTTTGGCCAAGGCCAGATTAGAGGCCGCCGACGCCGAGCGGGAAGCCTCCCAGCAGCTCCTGGAACAGACAGAGGATATGTTGAACCTGCTAAATCAACAGGAACAGGTGTGGAGAAATCGTTACGGGCTTGTCAAAGGCGGGGTGGATCAAGAAAAAATAGACGCCTGGAAAAAAGAGATTGAAGCCGGCAAAGTAAAAATTGAACGCGCTGTGCGACTTCAGGAAAGCTATCAAAACAGTCTTCAGCCTCAAATTACATCCCTTGAAAAACAATTATTGGATCAGGGGTATTTGAAAGATTTACGACGCGAGCTTGAAAATAGATTGGGTGCGCTAAGGACGTTGGAAAGGGGTGGTGTCGAATATTTGTCGATGCTGCAAGCAACCTTACGGTTGAACCAGCGGCTTCTGGATGAGATTACCGATAAACACGAACACGTTGATTTGTGGAAAAAACTAACCACACTGACCGGCAAGGTAAAAAACATCTGGAACCTGGAATTGTGGGTTATTGACGAACACGGCGTGACGCTAAAGAAACTGGCCATGGCCCTGATCATCCTGATTGTCGGGTTTATATTTGTCAGAAGAATCATCCTTTTTTGGATTCGAGGTCTTTTGGCTCGTGTCCACATGAAAGAGACCACCGCTGCAGCCGTTGAGAAGATTATCAACTATTTTATCATATTTTTGATTGTTCTTTTTGCCCTGCGCGTGGTCAACATGCCTTTGACGCTGTTCACATTCTTAGGTGGTGCTGTTGCCATCGGCGTTGGTTTCGGGGCCCAGAATCTGATCAATAATTTTATCAGCGGATTCATCGTTATGGCGGAACAACCCATAAAGATCGGGGACCTGATTGAAATCGAAGGGATGTTCGCCATGGTGGAGGAGATCGGCGCGCGCTGTACGCGAATTCGCACCGGCGGCAATGTCCAGATCCTGGTGCCCAACAGCAGTTTTTTAGAGAAAAATATCATTAACTGGACCCTTTCAGACAAAGAGGTCAGGGCGCAGGTGACAGTAGGGGTTATTTACGGTTCTCCGGTTCGTGAAGTAGAGCGCCTTATGCTTCAGGTCGCCGACGAACATACAAAGGTAAGGACGGTCCCCAAACCGTTTGTGCTCTTTAACGATTTTGGGGACAATGCCCTGATCTTTGATCTTTACTTCTGGATCAGCATGAACCGCATCATGGATCGGCGCATCATTGAAAGCGATATCCGTTTCCATATTGACGAAATGTTCCGTGAGGCGGGGATCGTCATTGCATTTCCCCAACGAGATGTTCATCTCGATGTCCAAAAACCCTTAAAGTTTCATATCGTTAAAGACGAAGACGTATCGGGGATCATCGAAGAAGATTAGGCTCCGGCAAGTTGTCGGATTTCCGGTCCCATGATCCCGTTTCAGCCGGTATTCGGGAAGCCTCAAAAATTTCAGCCGGAGACTTATTTCTAAACTCCGGCTGATAGACCCAGATAGACATGCTCTCAACGATCTGAAAGTAATCTCAAAACAAACTTCAACAGAGAATTATCATTCCTCCTTGGTTTCAAAGGATTTTACATCAAGAACTTTAACACCATCTTCTTCCTCAACATCGCCCGTTACCGTAACAACCGCACCGACATGTTTTAAAAGTTCGTTGCCCAATTCCGTATCTGCTACTTCATAGATAGTGCCGTCTTTGGCGACAATTTGGTATTCATCGTTGATTTCACCTACAATATTTACCGAAACGGGTTCTGCTATTGCCGGGTTTGAAAGAAACACTGAAAAAACCAATAACACTGCAAAAACGATTGAAAATCTGCAAAAATTTTTTTTCATACCTCTATCTCCTTATGTTTGGATTAATATGCTAAAATTCGGAAATAATATGAAGCAAACTTTATGCCAAATATATAACCATTTGAAATTAAATTATATATCCATAATACGCCCTAATAACTGGAAAGACAAATTCTATTCAACTTCTATTCAACCGGCAAAAGGCAGGTAGATAAAACCTTCAAAAACGATAAAATAACCTGAGAAAACAGGTAGTTTAAAAGATTCGACCCATAAACTGCTTATGGAGAATTATGAGTTCCGATACGACTTAAATCGGACCTTGGACTTCCTGTCCACGACATTTCAGTTAGTTGTATTGATGAGCAAAAGCTGCAAGAGGCGTCATGCCATGATTTAGAAATCTTCCTAAAAATATATTATAATTTAATCCATTTTGATACCCCGCCGCTTGTCGTAGCGAAATGAAGATCCTTTTAATCGAGAGGTGTCGGGGAGCTTCATTAACAGTTGATCGTCATTTTCAATTGGAAGCAAAATCTTTGTTTTTAGGTGGGAACCGTCAGTTCCGAAATCAAATGAATAAAAAACCAACTCATTATAATATCAGGCACTTAATTGTTTGGCACGACAGTTGCTAGAGTGTTGCTATAGTGTAGTTATTAGCTTGTCGGTATGATGCGGCTATCCAGCGCGAGGGAAGTTGGCCCGTACATTACTGAAAACCGGTGAACCGAGCAACAGACCCGTCCCACTAACACGGGACAGGCAGGGCAAACCCTTATAGAAATTTAATAGCATGCGCGTTCGTTACATTTTGTTCAATCAAAACAAATTTATGACAAACGCTATTTAAAAGGAGGGTCATGAAACAATTAAAGAAAATTTCCGACAAAACTTTAACGCGGGAAAAGAAATCGATTCACCCGCCAATGGTATTAGGACCTGTAGATTCTCTTGAAGACCATGTTCAACCGGACTGGTGGTGTAATATTTTTAACTACCTTTACCTTAAAACCGACGCGGATGTTGTCGACGATTTAAATATTACCCGCAAAGAAGTGGATTTGTTTTCAACAATTCTAAATTTCACAACGGATGACACCATCCTTGATTTGTGCTGCGGTCAGGGGCGGCATGCTTTGGAAATCACCCGGCGGGGATTCAAAGTCGAAGGATTGGATCGATCCCGTTATCTGATTCAAAAAGCCAAGGCCTCGGCAAAGAAAGAGAATCTTAGCGTCAAGTTCAAGGAAGGGGACGCCAGAAAACTTCCTTTCGCTCCTGACAGTTTCGAAGTTGTCATGATGCTCGGTAACAGTTTCGGGTACTTTGAAACCGTCCAAGACGATCTGCGGATACTCAAAGAAATATTCAGGGTATTGAAGCCATGGGGACGACTGCTTTTGGACGTGACGGACGGCGAATACCTTAGAGAAAAGTTTCAGGCCCGTTCGTGGGAATGGATCGATAAAAAACTTTTCGTCTGCCGGGAGCGTTCCCTTTCCGCGGACCGGCAGCGTCTTATCTCCAGGGAAGTGGTAACGGACGTAACCAAGGGAGTGATCGCCGACCAGTTTTATGCCGAAAGACTTTACACCAAAGACGACCTTTTAAAACTCCTTAAGGAAGCAGGTTTTTCAGATGGGGTCATTCACGGTGAAATCGCAACGGATTCGGTGAGAAACCAGGATCTGGGAATGATGGAAAAACGGATTGTGATTGCCGGAAAAGTCAAAAAGGAATGGACGCCGATCAAAAGAAGACTCCAAAAAACGGCGAAGAAAAAAATCGTTGTACTTTTCGGTGATCCCAATAAACCGGACCTGCTCAAACCGTGTGCGGTTTTTGACGATGACGATCTTTACACCATCGATCAGTTGAAATCGGCGTTGCATACCTTGCAGGAGTACAATTTTACATACCTGTCGAATCATAACACAATCATTCCGGACTTGAGTAAACTTTCCGGAAAAGTCGATCTGGTCCTCAACCTATGTGATGAAGGGTATAACAACGATCCCCGCAAGGAACTGCACATTCCGGCCCTGCTGGAAATGCTTGATTTGTCCTATACCGGATCGTCTTCCCAGTGCCTGGCCTTTTGCTATGACAAGTCTCTGGTGCGCGGCATCGCCAAGGAGATGGATATCCCGGTTCCCGAAGCGTTTTTTATCGAACCGGATGACTCTTCGTTTAACTTGCCGATTTGTTTCCCCGTCATTGTCAAGCCCAATTTCGGGGATTCCAGCTTCGGCATCACACAACAAAGTGTTGCCAACAATCATGAGCAGTTGATCAATGCAATCTCCATGATCCGGGAAAGACTGGGATATGACAAGCCGATTCTGGTTGAAGAGCTTTTAACAGGCAAAGACCTGAGCGTGGGGATCATCGGAAATCCCCTGACATCGTATACGGTGCTACCGGTAACCGAAGAGGACTATTCAGATGTCCCTGAAGATCTGCCACGAATTTGCGGGTATGAAGCCAAATGGCTTCCGGATTCTCCGTACTTTAAAATAAAGTCCATTCCAGCGAATTTGCCGGAGACAACGGAAAAATTTATTGTAGAATGCTGTATGAAGCTCTTCGAACGACTGGAATGTCGGGATTACAGCCGGTTTGACTGGAGACTCGACGCCAAAGGGCAACCCAAACTTTTGGAAGTCAATCCCAATCCAGGCTGGTGTTGGGACGGTCATCTGGCCAAAATGGCAAAATTCGGAGGGGTGTCATATGCTGAAATGCTCCAGGCGATCCTCCAGGCGGCTGAGCAGAGATTAGAATATTTGCGCGTATCCAGCAGCCCCACGGTTTGTGTTCAAGACAGTGTTGCTGCTTAGCCCAATTCTTTTACAAAAAAGATTCCTGGTCTAAATAAAGCTTACATCAACCTGATAGATGAGTCTGTTGATTAATGAGGATTTTCGTTCAAGATCAAGGCATGCGAAAAAAATAACCACAGGCATATAGTTGATATTCCGAGGATTATTTTTTGAGCATAACGCAGAGATTGGGCGAAAAGACCATTAATCAACAGACTCATAGATCACCGCGAAAATAAACGCGATATATTTGAAACATAAACATAAGTTGAGCGATTTTTTACGAAGAGACGTGCTGAGATCTTGATGCATAAAAGTTCATGAAAACCGAAGGCATACCCGTGGGTATATCGAGGATTTTCGCGGATCCTTGATCCGCAAGAGATCGGTGTGGATCGAGTAAAAAATCACTCAACTTAGTTTAATTTTTTGCGAAGACGGTTTGCTGGATATCTTGTTGATCAGGCAAATTGAGACCGTCCGCCCAATTTCCGATTCTCAGCGGCCGGCAGATAGATTTTCACCAGGGTTCCTTTCTCCGGCTGTGATTCGACTTCAATCCAGCCGCCGTGGTTTTCGACAATACCGTGGGCGGATGCCATGCCCAGCCCGCGTCCCTGATATTTGGTAGTAAAGAAGGGATCGAACATCCTTTTCCTGATGGTTTCATCCATTCCCTTGCCCGTATCCTCAACGGCAATGCAAATGTAACAATCCGAAAAATGACTGTCATGTGTATTACCGCATTCTCCGGCAATCTCCAAATCTTGTGTCCGAATCGTAATTCTTCCCGAACCTTCGATGGCTTCCACGGCGTTTAGCACCACCGCAGAGATGACCATTTTTAACTGGACGGGATCCACGTTAATTTCATATATAACATTTTGAAGCGCCGGCACGATCTGAATGTCGGGTGTAATAGAGTGCTGGATCAATTCCAGGGTCTCTGAAACGAGATTATTTACCGCCATTTTTTTTGTTCGATATTTACCGCCTTTTGCAAAAGCCAGTAACTGCTTGGTTAACTTTACCAGCCGCTGCATTTGGACTTCCATGTTTTTGGCGTTTTCTTTGGCGCCGATATTGTCACCAAATTTCTCCTTCATCATTTCCAGATTCCCCATAATTCCTTGCAGGGCATTGTTGAATTCATGTGCAATGCCACCGGCTAACGTGGCAATGGCCTCCAGACGCTGGGTTTCTTGGAGCCGGACTTCTAATTTTCTTTTTTCTTCTTCGGCCTGTTTCCGTTTGGAAATATCAAAAAACGATGCCATGCGGCCCACCACGTTGCCTTCGCTGTCGGTAACATATGAGGCGGAGACCTCTACAGGAAAGGAAGTTCCGTTCCGGCGCAGCACTTCAAATTCTTCGGCCTCTCCGCTGGCACGGTCGATGATGGCCTTTACATCGGCAAACGTTCTAACCTTATCTGAAGCGAACAAGGCGGCTGCATTTTTACCGTAAACATAGGCCTTGCCGCCATATTCAAACAGTCTCAAAAAGGTGTTGTTGACGTAGCGGATGTTGCTTTCTAAATCGGCGATGATCACACCACTTACAGAGGAATTCAACGCATCACGGACCACACTGAGTTCCGCTACGAATTGTTTCCGTATCGACCTGATCTTGTCAAATTCAGTAAGCTTGCGCTGCCGGCGAATGCTTGCCAAACTTTTTTTAATCGGGTTATTGGATTTTGAATCGTTTAGCATGTCAACCGCCCGGTGATGCTTGTCAACTGGTTTTTATTTTGCCCTTAAAAACTTGGTCCTTTGGGCCAGGATTCTTTATTTATATCTTCTATAAGTAGAATGATAATAGGAATGTTGCTATAATTCCTCATCCATATCCGGGACTTGGGCTTTTGCCGTTTTCTTCGGCTTTTCTGAAATCATTGCCTCGGTAGTGAGCATTAGACCGGCCACG
>CAZDAB010000148.1:0-7555 GCA_964502855.1 uncultured Desulfobacteraceae bacterium
CGCAATAACAATGGATGAAAGGAAAATATTAATACCATTAATAAAATATACCATTTATACTGGGGCGGAAAAAGCATAGTGAGTAAAAAAAGAAGTACGCCTACAGTTAAAGCCCCCAAAAAAGCCGCATGGACTCGAATTCCAAAAGGCGTAACACCAAAGTTGGTAACACCAATTCCTTCCATGAGGTAACCCAACGGTGGTTGTTGTTGCTTAACCGAAAAGATTATAGACTGGCCGGAAAAATAGCCTGTCTTCAGGGACTGTATGACACGGATTGCCTGATGATCCTCATCCATCCAAACAGAGGGCTCATTGATTTTATAACAGCGTACTAAAAAGGCAAATACCAGCAAAGCCAAGACTGCCACATACCACTTCAAGTTTGTATTCGAGAATTGAGTCATGGCCGTCATCGCCACTTTTTAATCCCTCATAAAAAGCAAAGGATTTACCACAAAGGTTGCCACGCAGACTGCCATAAACAGATTCCCGATGAAAGGGATCAATGCGTTCATAGAATACAACCATAAGGAATAAACCAAAAGGGCTGTAATGAAGTATAAACAGCTCAAGACTGGCAATAAGGGCCGCCTGAATATTTTATACAATACTGTCCAGTAAAGTGTGATAAAGCAAGCATATAGAAGCCAAAAAAGATAGGAAGCGATAAATTCATCTGATGAGGAGGCCTCAATGTCCTTTAAAATCGTTTCACCAATATTGTATACGATAAAAAAAATTCCTGTTACAATATAAACGAAGAGTATATATTTTTCTAAGAGTTTGTTTTCTTTGAAGCATCGAACTAAAAAATTGAAAATATTTGTGAAATACCAGCAGACAAAGAGAATAAGCGTCCAAGGGAGCAAATATTCAATCACAAACACTGTTCCTATATCAGCAGAACTCTTAATCGCGGCTTTGAATACTTCTGCTACTTCATGTGGAGTCAGCGCTCTTTTTAAAATAGTAATCGCTGCGACCTCCCCAACAAACTGACCTCCGAAGTGCTTGCCTTCATTTGCCGGACAATTCATGAGAAGTGAAAATTTACTGAGATCGATGCTCTTATCAGAAACATGCTGCGTCCAATTTAACGAGCCGTCAATATAACTTGCCGTTTTTCCATTGTCATATGTGAATACCACATGATAATTGTTAGGGGGGAGTGCCTTATTGACTTGAAAATTGTTTACTGTTTTAGGCCATAGAAGACCCGAATTACAATAGGCGCGCATAGGGGAATATTCATGCATCATTAGCCTAAATCGGCTATTGCATGAATCAATGATCGTAGAATAATAATTTTTATTAGGGCGGTAATCATAATGGAATCTTGTAATTATTGTGAACTCATCCAAGTTTTTTGTATCCGGATCCGAAATAGTTACGATTTGTTCTATAAGTTTTGATGGCTTTTTATAGATAATCATACTATTATTAAATGTAACATTTCTTGAAAAGCCGATCTTTTCGACAATGCATACAAGCCCGAATATCAACGATGCACAAAGACAGGAGAAAAGGGCTTTTCTCAACACTTGATGCCGACCAGGATCCATTTTTTACCTTTACGTTACTTCCTTCGTAAAACAATATATGCAAACATAGCCAGTCTGTGTTCAAGTCCACTCCATTTTTCCACTTGACGCACCAAGCCATAAAGTCTTTCCGGAAAAAAGGAGCGCAAGCTCACCCCCCCCGATAAAAGATAGGAGAAGGGCATAAAAGGCTGAATTGTTGCTATATCCCACTTTAAAAATTCTTTTTCAAACAAACGCCTGTCACGATAAAATATTTTCCAGGGCAATGCTGAGTCGGCCCCGGACAAGGGCCCTTTGGCTGGAAAAGTCCATTCTTGTGTTAAAGGCATGAAAGGTTCATGGTGGAGGCGGGAATAAATAAAATGAGACCAAGGTGTTACCCATGGCTCAACCATTGCAATAACGCCGTTGCTTCGAACTGCAACCTCAGCCTCACGGAAGAAAGTACGGGCTACCGGCAAGTGATGTAATACATCCACCATTAAAACAGCTTTGAGTTGGTTTTCATCAAAAGGCCACTGACAACAGGCGTCCATCACCATATCCACACCATGATTTGGAAAAACATCGCTGGTGATCAAATCCGGGATGAATTCCCTCATAAATCCGCCGCCGGAACCAACCTCCAGCACTTCTCCCGGCCCTGAAGGCACGGATACGGAAAGAAGACCATACCATTCAGTGTAAATACGATGAAGAAATCCTTTGTTCTGAATCACCTCACGACGCTTTGCAGTCAGTGCAGGATCATCAAGGCTCAAATCAGCGGTTTCAGGGATACAAAGCTTATTCTTCAACCTATTCAGAACATTCATACTCTATACGCTGGTATCTTATGCTCGCGTCATCAATTTTTCATTGTCTTATTTGGTACTAAAGTACAAGCGGGATGCTCGAACATTTTTTGAACGACTCGAGGCAGTTTTTTGCAACTGGCGAAGATATTTCAATATCATTGACTTGAGTTGATCAGGGCCAAAGAGACACTATAGCTTAATATAAATATGGTGTCTGATAGTGCGAAAAAAGACAATATGGCTCAGTCCAGCCAGGATGATTCTTTTACCGCGAGTTGATCATAGATTGCGAGACATGATTGATATAAATCATTAGAGTAATGCGATGAAATTCGATGCACACGGGTGTCGAGAGTATCACCGAAAAATTCTGGAAGCTCAAGATCACATTTTTTGCGTAGTCTATCCCACATGAGTTGGTTATCTTTGCAAAACCGCTCATAACTAAGAGGATAACAAAATTCAGGCAAATCTTTAGTTATCCAAGAATATACCTCATGCCAAAGCGATAGCCAGTAATTTAATTGGAAAGGATTGCCGTCTAACTGTGTATCAGTAACTTTGAATGGTCGATGAGCAGGTCCAAATTCATAATGCCCCAGGAAACGCATATAATCTGAAATAAATCGATCTTTCTTATGGTTTTGAATGAATCGGTAGTGTTGTTTCATAAGCGAGAATGAGTGCTGAAGTGGGTCGCGAAATGGTATAAAAAGAATACAGTAAGGAAAAATTTGACCAAGAGCTTTTAACCTTAGAATATTATTGTTGTTTTTAGACAAGTATCTACATCTTTTCGGTTGTTTGCTCAATAAAATGCGGCCAACGTATTTCGCAAACTTCTCTAGTACTTCCATAGAAGGATTATGAGGCACTAAGCCTTCATCTAAGAGATAAGAGCCGTCACAAGTCATCCAAAAGACTTCTTCGAATGCTTCAGGACTATCGTAGTCAATTAAAAGTCCATCACCATGAGCTCGTTCCACAGGTTCAATGTTTTTTTTAGAAAAATTTGATATTTTTCTCCATAAGCTAGGTGCAAGCACCATTGGCATGTCTCTATAGGTTAACGATGCAAATTGGCCAGAACCATATAGATTTCTCAGAAACAGGGTTGTACCGCTACGGGCTAACCCCGCAATGAAGATATGCTTTTCATTACTGATTTGTTCGACATCACCTGTCCCTAAGCTTAGTTCCAAGTCAAGTAAAAACTCAGAAAGCATTCTATTGCCAAGAACAAGCCGATGGAAGGACTTTTGCCAAAAGGAATACGGTATCTCAGACATAACTCTTCCGGATAAAAGCATAAATAATTGAGCACAAGGTAAGCAAAAAAAGAAAATAGTAATTGTTGATGTTAAATTTACATATCTTATCAATTAAAGCATAAGGCAATAGGATTCCTATTGCGAGGGTAAAAACAAGCAAAGCTAACTTGCAAGTTAACCCTAAAATAGAAAAAGATGAAGACAAAAGCAGTGTTTGCTTTTCATTGTCATTAATAGTTTTCGAGTTAAATACTTTGATGGAATTCTTGATGCCTTGAACCATTTTGAGAACAATGCTTTTAAAAGGTAGTCGAACCAGAAGTTCAACAGCCAATATGCCTAGAAGCATTGTAGAAAAAATGAATATTATCATTCTATTCAGTGTCTATCTGCGATTTGCGGGTCTTGATCTTCTTAATTAATTTCTTGATCGGATACCAGAACAAGGCCAAAAATGCCAGAAAAATGGATGCGATAAAACCGATAACAACAGACAAAACGCCTGCTCCAATGCCTGGTCCAATGTATGCTTGAGCACTGCTCGCAGCTAAGACTAACAAACATATTATCATGAAACAAAAAAGATTCATTTCTCTTCCTCCCAAAAAGGTGTAATTTCTGTTTCCAAAAGATATCGGCACCAATGCAATGCCCCATGCACATTGCTATCCTTTTTTATGTTCCCATAGATCCATCTTGGCTTATATTTCGAGACACGCAACAATCTTGAAACTGAATCAATAAATGCATCACCATTGGGTAAGATGCGAGACCGACCGTTTGTCGGTGTATAAACATTCAACTTTTTGAGAATTGGTTTGTAAGGGTCAACCACACGATCGTTGGCAGGATCCCAAATCATAACTGAACTGATTTTAGACAAACCATCAAATTCCTCCTTGCTAGGACGTACATTCTCATTGTTAAAAATTGATATCTTACCGTCAAGAAGCGGATTCACATCATGCTGCATAAGCCAAGGCCCCACACTCAAAGCTATTACTTGAGCTTCCTTTGGTCGGTAAACAAGCACTGTCGACAAGTGGCGCATGCTCAAAGCTACATCGCCTCGCTTAAGAATACCAGCATTAGTATTGATGGGCTGCGCATCATTCAAATGGAAACGATCTTTTTCAATTTCACCTACACCGAAGACAAGACCTCTGTAACCATTATCGATCAGTATTCTTGCCATAGAGAATTTTTGCAGTATATCCCCCTCAGGACTCACTATTGCAAAACCATCTTCTCGCAAATTACTTTGGGAATGAACGACTTTGTCTTGGGGGGTTATCACAACCGGCACGTATAGATTTCCTTCAGCATCTCTTTCGATGGAATGATGAAAATGGATGCCAGAAATTATCCATTGAATTTCACTGTACTTATTTATTCTAACAAGGGGACCCTCTCCCGAAGTGAATACTATCGAACCATCCTTGAACAAAAAAGGATGCTGGACCCTATACCCTTCGAAGGAATTACACTCTTCATCCTCAGGGTATTCATCCTTTTCGAGAATTTCTTTTATAGGAGGCACCCATCTATGAAGTAGAGTGCGATCACAAATTCGGACAAGTTCAACTATGACCTGCTGGTGCGCCCAACTGAAGCGGGAGATGAGAAGATATCCAGGATCATAAAAATTGTTATCGTAAATAAAAAATTTTCCACCATCGGGAGATCCGACAATTTCATGTGTTTCAGGAACTTCTAAGTCCCCCATTACGGACTTGTGATCCTGATCTTTTATTTCTTGCCGGTGCATGGTAAACTTAGCAAAAATTGATTTATCTTTATCAATTTCCCCTCCCCTGATAAAAGCTCGGGTATCTTCGACTACAGGGTCAACAATAGCACTAGGGAAAATTCCAAATTTTCCAACTGAGTACCCCCAAGAACCGAAAAACATTGCGACAAGATAGAGCATAGCTGCCCATTTTACAATATGTTTCCTCATGTTCTTCCTCTGGTAACTCAACTTTGACGGTCTCGCAAAAAAATCTTAAGATAGCAAATGAAAAAAAGTCAAGATCAAGGCACACAAACCCACTGGAATGCAGCGTAGTTAGCCGAACGTGAAACCCCGAGGGATGCAACGCAACGTAAATATTGGACTTATTACGGATCCATCAACTTAAGTCGTTAAAGTTGCATGATGGTTAATCTACATCAGACTGAAGTCAAACAAACTTAATCTTGTGCATGGCAAATACCACCATTTTTAGCAACAACCATCCATGGCTCCAGCGGGAAATGTTTGTATCCCCATAGATCCTCTGTCTGTAGCGGACAGGTAAATCCACAAACTTCAAATTAAGCTTGGCGGCGCCAAAAATGAGATCGAAATCACCGAAGGGATCGAATTCCCCAAAGTAGGTACGATTGGCAGCGATAGCCTCATAATTACGGCGTGTCATTACCTTTGTGCCGCAGAGGGTATCCTTAATGGAGCGCCCTAACAGCCATGAGAAAGCCAAGCTGAAAAACTTGTTGCCTAAAAAATTGAAAAACCGCATGGCTCGATCCTCCATGGGATAGACCAGCCGTACACCATTTACGTACTCTCCCTTGCCTTTCACCAAAACTTTGAAGAACCTATGCAAATCTTCAGGAGGGACTGTCAGATCGGCATCCAGGATCATTAAAACATCGCCTGTTGCGTTGGCAAAGCCCTTGCGAACCGCATCCCCCTTGCCTTTACCGTCCTGTTTAAAGAGTTTTGCGTTGCACGAATCCCGGGCGGATATTTCCCGCTGGATAACACCGTAGGTATCATCGCTTGAGTTGCCCTCTACAAAAATGAGTTCCGTACCCCCACCAAGCCGTGGGACTGTATCAAAGATATCGCTGATATTTTCTGCCTCGTTGCGCGCTGCGACAACAACAGAAACGGTAGAATCGGGCGTAACTTCAGGCTGCGGTACACGCCCCACGACGAAATAACTCAACGTAAACAGACTAAACGGCCATACCCGGGCCAGATAACGGTTACAGACGGTTTGGAGCACGGGGGTGTTTAAAGGCCACAAGATCTCCTCCCGCAGGGAGACGGGTTCTATACCCTCAAGGTGCATCAGATTTAAAATATCGTTTCGGGTCAACCAGTTCTGCGGCAGGTTGGGAGTCGCCCAGCCTGCCGCCCTGCCTAGGGAAATGGCTGGTTGCCAAACTCTGCTGTAACTGTTGATGATAATACGTGTGTGAGGGGCACACCACGTGCGTACCTGGGCAAGCAATTTCTGGACATCCCAAATGTCATTGAGCAAGTCCGAAAGAATAATCACATCAAAAGTCTCTTGAGGCATGTACTCGGTAGCTTCGCAACATATGAACTTCAACTCTGGATGTCGATCCATGGCCTGTTCAACAGCCGTGGGAGAAAAATCGATCCCTACACCCCTTGCAGGGGCAATGTCCGCAAGAAGATCGCCCCTTCCACAGCCGATTTCCAGTACAGACGAGCCTTCACCAATCAAAAAACGGTAAATTCGGGCGAGTATCCGACGATAATTCTTACCTAATCCGGCTTCGGGGTTGCGCTCTTTAAATACGCGCTCCCAGTGGGCTCTACGTTTATTTAAATATTCTTTCTTTTGAAGCATTGCAGTGTCACCTACCGACCAATGCGTAACGGCAATGCAATTATAACCTTCTGTCGCTCCGATTCGTTCTTTCCCTCAACTGCTCCTGTCACGTTGGGTTCGATGCAGCCTCCTAATACAACTGATATGTTGGCCTGATCCGTATCTTGACACTTCTTGCCGAGTGGCGTGCCATGATATCTCGGCTAAGTTTCCGTCGGCGTCGAGGGCATCGTTTCCCAGCGTCTCTTTGATCATTTGGATTTGGCGAACTCCCATTCATCAATACGTAAATTAGCGTTTTGGTCAGTGTCAATCTCTACAAAAACTAGATTATTCTCCTCTCTTCCAGATAG
>CAZDAB010000149.1:0-7512 GCA_964502855.1 uncultured Desulfobacteraceae bacterium
ACATCATGAACGCCCACAACCTGGCTATGGTGGCCTTGAACGCCAGAATGCAGCACGAGCGCAATTACAATGACGAGCAGTTAAAAAGGCTTACCAAGATGCGGCGTCTGGACATCAATCCCACCCGGGTGGAGATGGGTTGGATAATGGACCTTTGTGCTCAGGGCCTGAGAAACATCGTCATGGGCCTGGGGGGACGCATGGACGGCTTTATGATGCAGTCAGGCTTCGGCATCGCGGTAAGCTCCGAGCTCATGGCCATTCTTTCCATTGTGCGTGATCTGGCCGACCTGCGCGAAAAGCTGAACAACATTACCGTTGCTTTTGACAAAGCGGGCAATGTAGTAACCACCAAAGATCTGGAAGTGGGTAACGCCATGACCGCCTGGATGGTCAACACCATCAACCCCACATTGTGCTCTACGGTTGAATATCAGCCACTTATGGTACATGCCGGCCCCTTTGCCAATATTGCCGTGGGCCAGTCTTCCATCATCGCCGACCGGGTCGGTCTCAAGATGTTTGACTACCACGTCACCGAGAGTGGTTTCGGTTGCGACATCGGCTTTGAGAAGTTCTGGAACGTCAAGTGTCGCTACAGCGGCTTGACCCCCCATGTTTCAGTAATTACCAGCACTATTCGGGCGATGAAGATGCACGGCGGCGGTCCCAAGGTTATTGCCGGTATAGCACTGCCCGAAGAGTATGCAAAAGAAGACCTGGGCCTGCTGGAAAAGGGTATGGTCAACCTGGTTCACAATATTAACATCGTCAAGCAATCTGGTATCAAACCGGTTGTATGTATTAACCGCTTCCATAATGATACCGATGCTGAGGTCGCCATGATGCGCAAGGCAGCCGAGGATGCAGGAGCCCGCTGCGCGGTTTCCTCCCACTGGGCTGACGGCGGCGACGGTGCCCTGGAACTGGCTGATGTTGTCGCTGAGGCTTGCGAGGAAGAACCGGACTTCAAATTCCTCTATCCCATGGAGATGAAGCTGCGGGATCGGGTTGACACCATTGCCAAGAATGTTTACGGTGCGGAGAGCGTGGCCTGGGCTCCTGAGGCTGAGGCCAAAGCCAAGATGCTCGAGAATGATCCCAAGTACGCTGATTACACCACCATGATGGTCAAGACACACCTCTCTTTGACCCATGATCCGGCGGTCAAGGGAGTGCCCAAGGGCTGGGCTCTCCCCATTCGCGATGTGTTGATCTTCTCCGGTGCCAAGTTCCTTTGCCCCTGCTGCGGAGCAATCAGCCTGATGCCGGGCACAAGTTCCAATCCGGCTTTCCGCAATGTGGATGTGGATGTTAAGACCGGCAAGGTTACGGGACTGTTCTAAACAGCATATCAAAAAAAACATATAACTAATAAAATAGGGCTCGGATATATTTAGAGCCCTATTTTTTTTGTAATCGTCCAGTTTAACACTACCAGCTTTTTCTCTTCATTCCCAAAATCCACCGCCTAATTTTACGAATTCCTTTATTAATAAGGTTCTATGGCAATTTTGCTTGCACCCAAGTATTACATCTAAATCTTTATAAACCTATGGTTTATAATACTTCTACAATTTTGGTGGTGAATTTAGGATTCTTTTTTTGGTTGACATGCGATGGTTTGTTTGATAATTTTTAGTTTTAATAAAGGGGATGGAGTCCCCCATAAACCGCTTCAGGCTGATGACTCCTGCCGGAAGGAAAGGTAGGGTGGGAGCTCATCGGTTAAATACCTACCCGCTGTAAAGCGGTTTTTTTGTTCCCCCCTCAATGCCCATTTCTTTGCTGCTCAATGGCTATGTTAGTAAAATCCGTGCATAGGTTGTAATTATTCAAGGAAGTTTTATGATGCAAAATGTCTCAAGACAAACTTTGAACAAGGAAAACGGTTTCCTCGTTTCATTTCTGGAAAAAGGCACACATCTGGTTTCCGATCTGGGAACGGAATTTGATCACGAAACGAAAAGAATTTCCTCTCTTATGATCCGCCTTCTGGATGGAAGGTTCCACTTGGCAGTGCTTGGACAGTTCAAACGGGGAAAAAGCACCTTGCTGAACGCCTTAATCTCAGAGCCAATTCTGCCGGTATCCGTGATTCCCCTGACCGCCGTTCCCACGTTTATCCATTTCGGAACCGTGCCAACGATTAGAGTTAAATACAATGAAAAACAGAGGGTTGAAGAGTTTACCGGCACGTCGACGAGTGATCGAACCGCCTTTCTGGTTAAATACGTGACCGAGGGAGGCAATCCAAAAAACAGACTCGGCGTCACCGAGGTCGAGATCGTATTGCCGGCCCCGATCCTTTCCAAAGGGGTCGTACTTATCGATACGCCGGGCATCGGCTCGACATACCGTCACAACACTCAGGCCACTTTGAATTTTTTGCAGCAATGCGATGCCGCACTATTTCTCATTTCGGCTGACCCACCGATAACGGATGTGGAACTGGACTTTCTTCGGCAAGTCCGTGAAAAGGTGCCACGGTTGTTTTTTGTCCTGAACAAGGTTGACTACCTGAATGCGGACGAACGCGATCAGTCGCTGTCTTTTTTCCGTGAGATACTTGCCGAACATCTGGAGATTGAAAAAGATGTTCCTGTATTCTGTACTTCGGCCCGCCAGGGTATGGAAGCAAAAGTCATGCATAGCCAAGAAGCATGGGTAGAAAGCGGTGTTGCGGAACTTGAAACGCATCTCATCGATTTTCTCGTCAGAGAGAAATTCACCGCATTGTGCGCGGCCATTTCGCTACGGGCGGCGGATGTCTTGGAAACTGTTTTGATGCGTGTTCGAATATCCTTGCAGGCACTCCATCTTCCGGAGAAAACGCTCGAAGAGAAGTTATTGCTATTCGAAAAAAGTCTGAAGCAGGCTGTTCAGGACAGGATGATTATCCAGGACATTCTGGAAGGCGACAAGAAACGGATGACGGCATTTATCGAAGGCCATGCCCAAGCCTTGCGGGAAGAGTGCAAAACCTTTTTGAAAGAAATGATGAATCAGGGGGCGCGGTTTAAAAGCTATGGAAAGTCCACCAAGGGACTCGTCCAGAAGGCCTGGGCCGAGTCGATTCCGGATTTTTTCGAGAACAAGCAGGCCGAACTGAACGAGAGTGTTAAATCACGTTTACTGGATGCACTCGCCCCGCACGAGCAGCGTACGGAACAACTCATTGAGACCCTTCGAAAAACCGCGGCCGATCTTTTTCAGGTGCCCTACCGGCCCCTGCACCACGAAAATGCCCTGGAAACGGAAAGACGGCCTTACTGGGTTTTAAATGCCTGGAACACGGATGCGATTCCGATGCTAAAATCCATGGACCAGCGACTGGATGACCTTGTGCGGCGAAACGTGGAAAATCTTCGATGGTCCACGATGCAAAATATCAATATTTCTTTTGCGCGTTTTGCCTCCAGGATCAAGGAGCGTTTGGAAGAAACCGTCGCGGCCACCAAAGGCGGCATGGAAATTCCTCATTCACTAAAAAAAGAGCACGGTGAAACCGTGGTTGAAGAAATAAAACGCATAGAACAGTTTGCCGACGCATTGGAAAACTTGAAGGTTACCTTAGAGAGAGCTGATATGCCCTGAAAAACGACGGCATTGCGTCTTGAATGAACAAATTATGCCAAAAATTGGGACAATTTAAAGGGGTGCGTAACAGTAAAAATGTTATGGATGAATATCGGGATGGGTACTTCATTTCCCAACTGCACATCGCTGGTGATGGGTTCTGCTCCGAA
Source organism: uncultured Desulfobacteraceae bacterium (assembly GCA_964502855.1). Classification (GTDB taxonomy): domain Bacteria; phylum Desulfobacterota; class Desulfobacteria; order Desulfobacterales; family UBA11574; genus S5133MH16. Next base: position 3,750 of record CAZDAB010000149.1, read on the forward strand.
TCTTCTTTTCCTTTGTCCGGCCTCCCGGATCCCGAGGGTAAACCAGCCATCCCATTCTAATCAAGATGTAAACAAAGACTGATGACTTCTATCTGTCAGGGGTAAAAATCGTCTGAATCAAATGCTTCCACTTGGCAAGACTGATGGGTTTTTATTTTAGTGCGCCCCTTTTAAGGCCCTGCTTAGGGCTCACTCAAAAATAACTTCACATTTTGTATGTCTATGTATCCCGCCTGGCTGCGTTGCGAAAACTCGAAATATGCTTGATATTCCTTAAGTTTTCGCGCCTTGCCAGCCGGGCGCCTCAACTCCCAAAATTGTAAACTTATTTTTTCGTGAACCCTTAGCTTTTCCGAGCTGGGTTTTTTTGTCTTATAAACAAGAGAATGGAGGGATTTTATGGCGGCAAGTCTTTCTTTAATTATCGTTTTGGGTTTACTGGCTGATTATGCATTTCGCCGGATGAGGCTCCCCGGTTTGGTGGGGATGCTGATTGTCGGTATCCTTTGCGGCCCGTATGTACTCAATCTGATGGCTCCGGATATGATGATAGTTTCCTCTGATTTTCGTAAAATTGCCCTGATTGTCATTTTGTTGCGGGCCGGGTTCGAACTTCATAGAGATACATTGCACCGTGTGGGACGTGCAGCCCTTATTATGAGTTGTCTGCCCGCTGTTTTTGAAATCGCGGGAGTCATGCTGGTCGCTCCGAGGTGGCTGCATATCAGCTACCTGAAAGCCGCCATATTGGGTGCAATACTGGCGGCAGTATCCCCGGCGGTCGCGTCGTGCCCTCGATGATTGAATTCATGGACCGTGGGCGCGGAAGCAGAAAGGGTATTCCCACACTGCTGCTTGCCGCTTCTTCGATTGACGACGTTTTTGTGATCGTTCTTTTTACCATATTCTTAGGCATGTATGGCGGGGACACCGTCAATATATGGGCCAAGTTAGGAGAAATTCCCGTTTCTATCACTTTGGGACTTCTTGTGGGAATCGTTCCAGGATATTTATTATATCGTCTTTTTACAAAATACGACTGGCGGCCTCCCAAACGAACTTTGATAGTCTTGGGTGCAGCCATTATATTGACCTGCTTGGAGACGGCATGTGAAAAATGGGTGCCGATTGCCAGCCTTTTGGGGGTGATGGCCATCGGCGCCGTTCCGCTGGCTGCGGGAGTGGCTTCCGGGGAGGTAATTCTGGCCGTTGCCGTACTCTCCATCCTTCTGACGGCACCCCTTGGAGCCATCGGGATTATCATTTCCGGGGAAAAGATTTTGGATTACGGCGAAAGGTCCCCTTACAAATTCAAAGACCTCCGTGAAAAGCACGGACTGCCGCGTGTGGGAGAAAGGGTTCGAAGCAAGCATTTCGGAACGGTATGGAAGATCATCGAAGAAAAGGAAATATGGATTGAAGCGCCCAACAAGCAAGTCATTCCCGGAATCTTTGTTAACTACTGGCGTGAGGATACCACTTCAGGTCCCGGTACCGGGAAAACCATGTCGTATCGTTACAGTCAAAATGACCCGCCATTTGATAACTACTGGGAAATTCTTTATGACTGGTAAGAACTTTTTTTTATAACCGATTGCTTGAGATAGAGGCACAGCTTGGCAAAGCCGCAATTTTTGAAAATCCCTTGACGGATAGCGTATCACTTGGGCAAAATTATAAATGATGAACACAATGACCCGACGAATATGGGGGCGTGTCTACAATAAGGTGGGGGTGATAGCACATCACCGAGGAAATCTTGATGAAGCCAAAAAATGGTATTTAAAGAGTCTGAAAATAGAACAATTGTCAAATAACTTCCTTGGTATGCAAAAATCATACATTAACTTAGTACATATATTCATAAATACGGTAACGTATTTATAACCTGGTTTATTCATTCCATATGTGAACAAGTGTAAAGTGCCTAAAGTGAACTAAAGTGCCTAAAGTTAAGGTATTCTATTAATTTTAATTATAATTGATCGCGCTGAAAGCGCGTTCCTCAACTTTAGTTCACTTTAGGCACTTCAAACTTCAAATTTTTAGAATGCAACTTATACGGGCTAGTTGTCTTGATAAAAATACGTAATCGAATTTACGAATTAGAGCACTTAGCCTTGCTTGAAATGGATTGCGGCAAATTTAAGGAGGCAGATAAATTTTGCGAAAATGCGATAGAAATAGGTAAAGAGGTCGGAGCTACCAAGGCCCTTGGAAATGCTTTGGCAACTCGCCTAATGATAAAATTAGCCAACGGAGACTGTGAAGGCTATATCCTATGGGCTATAAGGGCATTAGTCGTCTTTGCATCCCGGGTTGAAACAAACAAAGAAGCCATAGCAATCTTGGACGACTTGAGAACTAGGTGGCAGAAAAGACTTTTTGACATAGACTTATTTGAACGTGTATGGTGCCAGGAAACCGGCGATGAGGCGCCTAAACAGATAATTGACATTGTCTTTGACGATTTTTATAAGGAACGTGAATAGGGAATGTATATAATAGAGAGCTTGTACGTTATTGTTTGTTAGATATTCTGTTTGCGCGCAGAGAGGCCTTTGAAAAATGTTCAATTTTGCCTGCCCAGTTAAATCCGTATTTAATATTTAACCGGGGTTCAAGTTCAAGAAAGACGAAGATTTTAACCGCAGACATACATTGAGTATTTCGAGGATTAAAATCTGAGTCTGACGCAGAAATTGGGCAAAAGGGGACGTTTTTCAAAGGTCTCTCAGGCTTTCATACAACGCAATGCCTACCGTCGTGGACAGGTTCAGGCATCTGATTTCTTGAGTGATCGGAATATAATAAATAACGTGTTCGTATAGAGAAATGATGGTTTCGGGAAGTCCTTTGGTCTCCGATCCGAAAATAAGAAAGAGCCTGCCCGGTGACGGCATGGACCAGAACGGTTTTGAGCCGTTTTTAGAAAATAAAGCAACTTCATCTTTTTGAGGCCCCATTTCATTTTGAAAACTTTGAAAGTCATTCCAGACCGAAAGTTTGACTTTGTGCCAGTAATCCAGCCCCGCTCTTTTAAGTTCACGGCTTTCAAGGGAGAAACCCAATGGTCTTATCAGATGAAGAAAAGCGCCCACCCCCAGACAGGTTCGCCCGATATTGCCGGTATTCCAGGGCACTTCCGGCTCAACCAGAACCACATGGCGCTCAACCGGCCGATTCGGATTATACTTAAATTCGGATTCCATATAGATTCTTGATGAATTATTTCGGGGCAACGGGTTTTCCGCAGTACGGGCAGTATCCAAAATCTTTTTCTAAAGTTTTTCCACAATGATTACACTGCCTCTTCTTGATATCCGGCCAGGCACTGCTATATTCTTCTTTGAATTCGTGCACCGTTCTTTCACACCGGTCACACATGATAAACGGCTCGCCCTTTTTAACCCTTACAATCGGAATGAAAAATAAATTAAAATAGTGATCCACCCGTTTATAATACGCTTGGGCCAGACCGCACACAGGGCAAATTCTTGGGTGAGTGTCAAGAATTTTTATTTTAGGAGAAATACCGGCAATCAAAAACATATAATAACATCTCGGAAAATCTACATTTTCTTGAAAATACAGGTTATTTAACAGCAACCTGTTTATACCATCAGAATGGAGGATTGGAATGATGGAATTCGGGAATAAGAGCGGAAATAAACCATTTAAATTGTAAAAAACTCCTTCAAACCCATTATTTTTACCCAGTGAAACTTTTTTTCTATTTCACCGGGGCCATTACTCCATCATT
>CAZDAB010000150.1:0-7475 GCA_964502855.1 uncultured Desulfobacteraceae bacterium
TGAAAATCCTCCAGTTCGGCGCCGATGTCGAGGTGATCTCACCGGAGGAACTTCGACAGGAGGTGGGAAAAGAAATCGAAAAGATGGCAAAAATATACAAATAGAAAATATTTTTAACATATGACACCATATGTCCCATGCCGTATGTTATGATAAGTTTTATTCTTTTCATTATCAATATGACAAAAAGGTGAAAACGAGTAAAAAATGAACTGAATTAATCAAAAGAGATAAGAGCGGACCACTTTTTGAGACAAGAATAAATCCTCTGCATAATGTTTCGAATGAGCTTACAACCGTAAACAATGAATAAATCAAATAACATACCCAAAAAAGATAAAAAGCCGTCCGACATATTGAATCGCTCCCTGCTCCGGCAGATCAGGCATGTTCATGGTCTTGCCCAGGAACACGGTCTTTTTCTGAATGACCGTGAACTGCTGCGTTGTGATAGCTGCGCGCTTCTGGAAGATGTGGATATTAAAGGCCGATTGATTACATACTAAACTGAGCGTTTCAAATCTTAAAAGGAGATAATATATATTTTAATCTTAGTGAATTATATTGATTTATATTTTTAAAATTTGAAACCCTACGGGATTGCCGATCTTACCGCATCTACTGTGTCAGATGCCGTCCCGCATAGTTGACTATAGCGAAACAGCACCTTCCTTGTATCTGCGGCAACACAGCCAGAGGCGGGCAAGCCTCGACAATCGCTCAATTCAGCTACATACAAATCCGGTGAAGCTGTCTTTGATTCAGGAATGAGGTTTGAGAAGGGTGAAGGGGACACGTATGTGTGTCCTGTATGCGGTGCACCTGCCCGTAAAGGATGAAGATTATTTAAAGGTTATCTCTAATGCCGATCAAACAATTTTATGCACATAGCAAAGACGGCTGCCCGTCGGAGAATTGGCAGCCGCTTGAGAAACATCTAAAGAATGTTGCGGAAATGGCATGGTCGTTTGCTATGGCTTTTGGCGCTGGGGATTGGGGTTGTTTAACTGGTTTGTGGTATAACCTTGGAAAATTCTGCAAAGTGGATCATTATCCGACTATCCGTTTCTTTAACTTTTTTAACATCTAACAGAGGAGGTCTTATAATGCAAGAAGACTATCCAGTATCGTTTGAAATTGCAGGCCCTGCAGCAATGTTCACCCGGCCGGATACCGGATCAACCCCCATTTCCTATCCTGTGCCCACCTTTTCAGCCGCTAAAGGCATGTTCGAAGCGATTTTGTGGCGACCGCACGTTTATGTTCACCCGATCCGAGTCGAAATTTGCAGGCCTGTTCGGTATGAGCGATACGTGACAAATTATGGGGGGCCACTCCGCAAACAGGACCAGATCAAGAAGAATAACAACTACCAACTGATCGCTACCATACTCGTGGACGTGTGTTATCGCATCTATGGCGAGATCCGGATGAAACATATGAGCACGCGCGGCAGCGGGAAAACACAGTTGCGTCGCCGTCGTGGGCAGGATTGGCGGCCTCGGTTTAAGTCACTTTTCGACGATCGGCTAAGACGCGGCCAGACTTTCTACACACCATGCCTGGGCTGGAAGGAGTTTGTGCCTAACTATTTTGGCCCGTTTCGAGACCGAGACGAACGTGGTCAGGAAATCAGGTCGGAGACAACTGGCGAAATCCACATCCCAGCTATGCTGATCTCGATGTGGGACCATCGGCAATACCAGCCCAATTTCTGTGAGAGGTGGATCGTTAATGGCGTGATGTCCTACGAGCACGAAAGACCGTCGAAGGAGGTGAACGATGCTGAGTGAGGCCTACGATTTACGGCGCAGTCTTGACGAGACCGGTTTCGATGTCCCCGTGAACCACCCCGATGTGAAGAGGCCGGGGAAAAATCCGGGCTATCGGGTGTACCTTAGGGACAATGGACCTTTGCAGATAGTAGAGGAAGTAGATCGAGAATCAATGGGACAGCTATGGTATCACAGAGAAGGCAAAGCGAACGCCTTTCCAGTCGTGAAGATACAGCATGCCCTTTTGTCAGTCCCTATTGACGATCCGCTGAGAGAAAAATTCGACGCGTTAAAAAAGACCGAACAGACTCAGCGGCGTAAATTGCTCCGAGAAGCGATCGACAATCGTGAGTTTCAGCTTCCAGCGCACGATGAACAAACTTGGAATCGTTTGCGAAACAAGGGGCTTGATTGGTTGAACATCTTTGCAGAGGCAGATGATCAATATCTTGCCCTGCCTTGCATGTTGCGGCGCTTCGTAGAGTCAATGACGTCACCAGCAGACTTCCTGCGCCATCTATGTCAGTTGATCGTCCAGTGCCTCGAACAAGGGCATCTGCAAGAGGTAACACTCGCCCAGAAGCTTCTGGTAGGGGTACCCGACAAGAAGAGGCCCGATAAACCGGCAAAGGCTGAGGTACCAGTGGTTTTCGACGTTGAGGAAACAAACTACCATGTTTTGGTTGCCGATCCCAAAATGGGTTCGTATGTGAGCCGCCGTTTCCGCGCCATCGAGATAAGCGACCCCGACGGCATTTGTGCTTTGAAGGGTGAACCGCAGCTTTTGTTGAAAAGAAGGTTTCCTGAACCGAACCTTGGTGCGCTTGGAGAGACGAAACTCTTCTCAAAAAACAAAGATACGCCCTGCGAATTTCGCTACATCAAGAATCTCGCTGACTGGGAAGATGCATCAAAATCATTCCCTGTTGGTCAAAAAATCGCGGCTGATATCGCTGATGGTCTGAGTGCTCTCACAGTGCGGGTTCTCAGAGGCAAAACTTGGCGTATGGTTGCCAATGGAAAATGGGAAGGAAGCGGTCGGAACAAGAGAGAGAAAAAAGACCTGCTGCTTGTTTATTGTGAAGGACAACCCGTTATAAGTGACGAAGCAGCGGATACATTCGGGAGTGACGAGAAAGAGAAACGGGATCAGTTCGAAAATGACGCGAGGGCACTCTGTCGAGCATTGGATGGCATCATCAAACACCGCCCTCAATCAAGGCTCCACCTCTTGCTGATCGGCAAGGCCGATAAGGAGAAAAAGCAGATCCTTATGCATATGACAATTTCACCTCAAGAGATGCTCGATGCTGCCGAGAGATGGCAGCAATGGGTTCTAAAGAATCTGCCGACGGTAACGCTACCATTCCCCCCGGAAAGGAAGGGGCAAAAGGCCGTCGAGGGACAACCCCTTCCGCCGTATCCCGACCGCGTGGTGCGGCTTCTTTCATCAAAATGGGTGCGTGGTGGCACGGATGAACTAAAGCTGGATGGACCCGCGTTCCGCCAAATTTTAGATATGATGTTGCTCAGCCCCGGAAAGTGTGAGGAGGCGGCAAAGAATCTCCTGTACCTGACAATTCAACGGATCGGACCGCTGCTGGTTGGTGTTGCTGCGGCTTTCCATTCAGGGGAAAAAGAACAGATCGAAAAATTCAAACCAGTTGCGCGGCAAGCAGCGCTACGTGCAGTGGCACTTCTTGGCATCCTGCTCGGCGCGCTTGGCCGAAAAAAGGAGGTTTATATGGACAACACGGCATTCCAGTTGGGTCGCCTGCTATCGATGGCGGATACGCTGCACCGTGAGTACTGTGTGCACGTGCGAAAAGGAAGCATCCCACCCCAATTGATAGGCAACGCCCTCATGCCGGCGGCGGCAGATAATCCTGAAGACGCCATTGATCGGCTGAGGGAGCGCATGAACATCTATCAGGCGTGGGCTACAAAGATTTCTGGCGAAGAATACCGTTTGGCCAAATGGGCTGTAGGGCAGATAGGTGAGATTTGCCACGCCATCAGGCGGCCATTGCCGACAAAAACGGGTCAAACTTTTCGTGCAGAGTTGTTTTTAGGTTACATGGCCCGATCACCCAAAGAAGATAAATAGAAAAAATAGCGAAAGGAGATACTATTATGTTAAATGAACAAAAGGAAACTATTTCACGCGCAACAGGGCTTCTTATCATTGCGGCGGAGAATGTAAACCCCAATGGTGATCCAGACCGTGAAAGCGACCCACGCCAACGTAGTCACGATAGGCGTGGCTATATCTCTGGGGTTTCGTTCAAGAGAAAACTCCGAGATTTGGTTGAACTGAAAGATGGGCCGGTATGGCAGCACATGAAAAAAGAATTGAGTATCAAGAATGATGACTTGTTCTGTATTCTTGAATCAAGGGATCGCGGTTTTTCCGATGTCAAAGACGCCAGTGAAGCTTGGCGTAAGGTTATAGAACTTATCGACCAAGGGAATGATGGAAGCGAGGTCGCAAACAAGTACTGGGATGCGCGGGTTTTTGGAGCTACCTTTCTAGAAAAGGGTGAAGAAGCTCCCCAAGCCGGAAGCGGGGTTGCTGCAAGTGACCGCAAGTATATTCGGACAGGTGTTGCCCAATTTGGGATTGCCGTTTCTGTCGCACCAGTCCGCATCCACCGTGACACAAATACAAAAAAAGCCTCTGCTCAAGAGTCAAAAGATCGCGGCATGGCACCTTTGGCCTGTCGATATATAGAGCACGGCATCTATTGTATGCCCTTCTTTGTAAACCCCACAGCGGCAATCCAGAGCGGCTGTACTTTAAAAGATATTGCCCTTCTTCTACATCTGATCAAACACGCTTATCCAAATACCAGATCAGTAGCTCGAAGTCATGGGCTTATAGAAGTCCGCCACGCCTGGTATGCCGAGCATAAGAATGGTTTGGGCTCCTTCTCTGAATTTGAGTTCATCGAGAAACTGATGCCAAAGCGTAAGGGAGGGGATAGAGAAACCCCTTCCGTAAGCGGCATACCCTTAAGCGATCAATATAATGTGCCTAATAAAATGCCGGATGACTTTGGAGGCAAATTGAAGAATGACAAGCTATATGATCTCTGCGTCGAACTGCCGGAATGGCAAAGAAAAATCAAGGGAGAGAGCAGGAATGCCCAGTGATGTGCCTTTAGCCCATAGCTCTCGTCAGGGAGTTTCAGCGCAAACTTATTACGACCACATCACTAATGTGCGCCATGCAGCGATCCGCAATGCGCAAAGCACGGCCGGTTTTTATTTAGGAGACCGAGAAGCTTTTGCTGATTGGGTTGACGCTGCTGCACTGTATCATGATTTGGGCAAGCTCGACACAGCAAACCAGAGTGTTCTCGAACAGGATTCACGAAATCCTCTGCCTATAGATCATAAAGATGCGGGTGTGGCAGCACTTTGGGGACTCAAGCGTAAAGAATCTTCGGTGCTTGTGGCGGCTCATCATCATCCCGGCCTCTTTGGGAAGAGCAAAGAGAGTCCACCAAACAAGAAGCGGCCATTTCGAAACGAGCAACAAGCAGTTAACCTCAGCGAACGCACGGTCGACGAACATGTTGATGCCCATCTCCATGAGTATCTGACGGACCATGAGAAAGCCGGCCTTTGCATTGCTGTCGAAACGAGCAGTGGCCAACTCCACCGCTGCGGTTTCACCCGTCGCATTGCTCTTTCCTGCCTTGTGGACGCGGACCACGGGGATACCGCTCGCCATTATGGCAACGAGGTCGAAATTCCAGAAATCAAACCACGGTGGCAGGATCGCTTCTTGGCATTACAGCGTTACGTGGATCAACTGCCTGCGGGAACCACAGAGCGTGAGCAGCACCGAAACCGTCTGCGCAAACGACTGTTTGAGGCCTGCCGGGACGCTCCACTTGGTCTACCGATTCGCACTTGCGACGCTCCAGTTGGCAGCGGCAAGACTACGGCAGTGATGGCCCATCTATTGCGAGTTGCGGCAGAACGAGAGCCTGAATTGCGCCACATCATAGTTGTTCTCCCCTACACGAATATTATTACACAATCGGTTGAGACTTATCGAAAGGCGCTGGTGTTGGATGGGGAACGCCCTGAGGACGTGGTGGCGGAGCATCATCATAGGGCGGACTTCGCTGATTTGGAACTGCGCCAACTTGCCATGTTATGGAAAGCTCCGATTATCGTCACTACCGCTGTGCAGTTCTTTGAAACGATTGGCAGCAATCATCCGGCACAACTGAGAAAGCTGCATGAGCTACCAGGCTCAGCGGTATTTGTCGATGAAATGCATGCAGCGATTCCGTCACATCTTTGGCCGCAAATGTGGAGGTGGCTTGAGACCTGGACCCGCGATTGGGGTGGGTACTTGATACTGGCAAGCGGCTCTTTGCCACGATTCTGGGAAATGGCCGAATACAAAGACCTTATTTGCGCCAATGGCCAGAAATTCAAACCGGAAGCGCCTGATTTGGTTTCAGAAATCTCCTTTCGCAGTGAGCTGAAGGAAACGGAAGAGCGACGGATCAATTATAGGCGACGGACAGATGAAACCGGTTCACGTGCGCTGGACTGTCTTGGTGTTATAGACTTCGTCCAAGAGAAACCAGGACCTCGGCTACTAATCGTGAACACTGTACAGACTGCCGCTGTAATTGCCCAGACAATGCATAAATCTGGTAAGGAGGTCTTGCATCTTTCAACAGCCTTTGCTCCGGTTCATCGTGACTTGATTGTTGAAAGAATCAAACGGCGACTTCAAAGTGGAAAAGAAGACTGGACGCTTGTCGCTACCAGTTGTGTTGAGGCGGGGATGAACTTTTCCTTTCGCATTGGCTTTAGAGAACGCGCATCAACAGCGAGCCTTATCCAGGTCGGGGGCAGGGTTAGTCGAAGCGACGAATTTAAAGATGCCGAGGTTTGGGACATTCTTTTTATAGATGATCGGTTTCGCAATAATCCTTCCGTATCGATCTCTCGCCAGGCATTGAACCGTTTTACATTGCAGGAGTTGAACAAGATGCATCCGGCCGAATTAGCGACCTTCGCCATGAGACGAGAATGGACATGTGGTGCCAATGAGAAAGCCAGACTACTTATCGAAGACGAAAATAGAATGGAATACCCAAGCGTTGCCACGCAATGTCGAGTGATTGACACAGACACCCGGACAGTGATTATTGATGAGTCCTTGGCTGAGGCTGTGCGAAAAGGCGAAAAGGTATCAAGGCACGAACTCATGAGGTACAGCGTTCAAATATGGGCTGATAAGATTAAGAAACTCGCCTTACAACCTGCAATTCAAAGTCACCGCTCCGAGGATTCGGAAATTTATGTGTGGCAATATGATTATGATCCCGATTTTCTTGGCTACATGGAAGGTATACTTAAGTTAAAAGAATTCATTACATCGGGTGGAGCTGTCATTTAATACCTGTTTCAGGCTGGCTTATAATTTGGAATGTCTCTATATTTTAGTTTTTTTCGAAAAAACTTTACGAGGAAAATTTTTAATGATTGACCATCAAAAATCTGCCCTCTTTCAAACCTAAAGAAGTAGTCGTCATGTGACGGAAGAGGATCGGAGACTGAACAGGGCTCGGGAAATACTTATTCTTGATTGACAGGAGGGGTAATGGAAACAAACATGGCTGTCTTCATAGGTAAGGGAATCAGGAAGACAATTCATAACAATGAGTG
>CAZDAB010000151.1:0-7435 GCA_964502855.1 uncultured Desulfobacteraceae bacterium
CCAAATCATGCCGCTGGTGTTTTTGCTGTTCTTTTGTCTTGCCGGCACACACCTGGAGATATCCGTCCTTACGACCATAGGAGGTCTCAGCGTGGCATACATAACCGGCCGATCCGCCGGAAAATTTGGAGGTGCTTATCTTGGGGCTTGTTTGGGCCGGGTTGAGAAAAAAATAAAAAAATATCTGGGGTTCGCCCTTCTCTCCCAGGCAGGCGTGGCAATAGGTCTTTCGCTCATCGTCATGAATGAGTTCAGTCAACTCTCTGTAAAATATAACCTTCCGCACGCAAAAATAATAGGTGTTGATGTGTTGACAACCATTACGGCTACCTGTATTTTTTTTGAGATCATTGGTCCGATTTTTACAAAATTTGCTTTAACAAAGGCGGGCGAAATTTCAATCCAAACAACAGAATAAAATGTTTTACCCGGACATTGTTCCTCATCAGGAACAGGTGATCCGCTATAAGGAGTGTCATGACAGAGTCAAAAAGAACAGACCATATCGGCAAGGTGGCTGATTTTTTGAAAGAATCCAAACCGCGCAATGTTCCCAAGGTAAAAGAACGGGCCGGTGTTAGTGAACTTATCGAGGCATTTGTTCAATCCGATCATTCACGTATCCTTTACGTTGTGGATGACCAGGAAAGGCTTAAAGGAATCATCTCCTTAGGAAATCTGGTCCGGCACTTTTTTTTCCACTACCACGATACGCATATTGATAGCCGACACCTTATCAGCATGGCGGTTTCGGAAACGGCAAAGGACTTTATGCATGAAAATTCACTTGTCGCGCGGGTGACCGATGAAGTGGAGGATGTGCTCAAGCGGATGATTAAAAATAACGTCAAAGAAATAGCGATCCTGGATAGTGAGAAAAGGGTTATCGCAGACCTCACCATAATTGACCTCCTCAAGTATTATAAACACCGCATGGGTAAGGAGTTAATTTGACCTAAAAATCTTCTTCAAATGAACATTAACAGCAAAACGTTCCGGTATGAATTAATTTAAATTTTTTAAACTTGATGAATTCGTAAAAAGTTTTTAAAGATATTTTAAGCAAAACCGACTTTTTAGGAAATTGCCAAAAAGAAAGGAAAACATATGATCTATATTGAAAATTTAACTAAATATTACAAAGACTTCTGCGCTGTGGATCAAATCAGTTTCGACATTAAAAAAGGTGAAATTTTAGGATTGCTGGGTCCGAACGGCGCAGGTAAAACCACTACCTTGCGGATGCTGACCGGCTATTTTATGCCCACATCCGGAACCATTCGCGTAAAGGACTATCAGCTTGACGACAATTTACTGGAAATCAAAAAGCTGATGGGATACCTTCCGGAGTCCGCACCCCTGTACCACAGCATGCTGGTTTACGACTATCTGGATTATGTTGCAGGACTAAGAGGACTGGATAAAGATAAGAAAATTTCCAGAATCCGGCAGCTTGTGGATTTGTGCGGATTGGATGAAATTATGCACCGGACGATCAGCGAACTGTCCAAAGGATTAAAACAACGGGTGGGGCTGGCCCACGCCATGATGGACGATCCGGAAATTTTGATTCTTGATGAACCCACTTCAGGCCTTGATCCCAATCAGATCGCCGAAATACGGGAAATCATCCGGCAGATCGGGGAAGAAAAAACCGTGATTCTTTCAACCCATATCTTGAGCGAAGTTGAGGCAACCTGTGACCGGGTGGTGATTATCGACAAAGGAAAGATCGTCGCAAACGACCGAATGGAAAATCTCAAGCAATCTGCGGGCCAAACACATTTTATCCATTTAGATATCCTGAGAGCAAATTTTCAAGACGTACACGATAGATTAAGTGGAATTGACGGCGTCGCTGAAATTGAAAAAATCAATGAAAAACCAAACGGCCCGCTTAGCGTGAAAGTTGCCTGCAAATCCGCTTCCGACCTGAGAGAAACCGTTTATCACGCCATAAAACAAACCGATTGGGTTCTCATTGAGTTTCATCAGGAGACCAAAACCCTTGAAACCATATTCCGCGAGTTGACCGAGGAGGACTGACATGCAGCAAGTTATCCGTATTTGCAATAAGGAACTAAAAGACTATTTCATATCCCCCATCGCCTATATTGTCATATCTATTTTTCTACTGGTGACCGGGTGGTTCTTTTTTACAACCTTTTTCTATTATAATCAGGCTGATCTGAGAAACTTTTTTAATCTGCTTCCCATTACTTTTTCCTTCCTGATCCCGGCAGTCACCATGAGATTGTTTTCCGAGGAGTTGAACGTGGGATCTTACGAGATGCTGCTCACCCTGCCGGTGACATTTAAGGATATCCTTTTGGGAAAATTCTTAGCCGGCGTTTTATTCGTGGCCGCGGCCCTGGTGCCGACCTTTTCCTACCCCATATTCATCGCCTTTATGGGCCAGCTCGAATGGGGACCTGTGGCAGGAGGCTATTTGGGAGCTCTTTTACTGGGCGCGTCTTTTGTCGCTGTGGGGCTTTTTGCATCGTCATTGACCCGCAATCAAATCATCGCTTTTATTGTGGGCATGGCGATCTGCTTTACGCTGACCTTGATTGACAAAATGCTCTTTTTCTTTCCCGGGTCCCTGTTGGGGGTTATCGGGTATCTGGGTGCTGATTTTCATTTCCAAAACATCGCCAAAGGGATCATCGATTCTCGGGATATTGTCTATTTTTTAAGTGTTGTCTTCATCGGTCTTTACGGCACCCATCTGGTCATGCAAGAAAAGAATTAAGGAGAATAAAATGGGTAAGCAAAAACCATATGCAAAATATATAAAGCTTTTTATTTATCTGGTGATCATCGTCCTCATCAATGTGGCCGGCATAACACTCTTTTTCAGGATGGATCTTACGTCAAACAGGCTCTATTCCATATCCGAAGCAAGCAAAAAGGTGGTATCCACGCTTTCCGAGCCGTTAACCATAGATGTGTTTTTTACCAAAAACCTGCCGGCGCCATACAACAATACGGAACGATATCTTCATGATTTGCTTGAAGAATATGCTATCCATGCCAACAAATATTTTAACTACCGGTTTTATGACGTCAGCCCCGAGGCTGAAGGGATCAACCCTTCGGCACAGGAAAATCAGAAACTGGCCAGAAATTATGGGATTCATCCGGTTCAAATTCAGGCGTTTGAAGAAGATGAAGTAAAATTTAAAAAGGCTTACATGGGCCTGGTGTTAATTCACGGCGATATGATAGAAAGGATTCCCACAATTACCTCCATCAACGGGTTAGAGTATAAACTGACCACGGCCATACAAAAATTGAATAACAAAATCAGTACATTGTTAAGCCTTGCGGATAAAATTCGGGTTAAACTGTTTCTGTCTTCTTCCTTAAAATCCGTTGCGCCGTTTATGGGTCTTAGCAAACTCCCTGAATATCCGGACAAGTTGAAAGAAATAATTAACCAAGTCAATTCCAAAAATTACGGGAAACTCGAGTATACTTATATCGACCCCTCAACCGTTCAAACAGATCAACAACCCTTGGAAAAATATAACCTAATGCACCTCAAATGGCCTGATCTTTCAGACGGTAAAATTCAAGCCGGCAGCGGCATCATCGGTCTTGTCATGGAATATAAGGAAAAAGTCCGGGAGATTCCGCTACTAAGGGTGTTGCGGATACCGATCATCGGAACCCAGTATAATCTGACCGACATTGATCAACTGGAAGAAATCATCAACGACAATCTGGAAACCCTGGTGGATATCAATCAGGATCTTGGATATCTTGCGGATCACGGTACACCTGAGATTTCGGGTCTCTCGCCAATGGGACAAAAAAATCCGGATTCTCTATCCACATTTGCAAACCTGATATCACAAACTTACAGCATTAAACCGGTCAATTTAAAAGACCAGCCCATTCCCGGCAGCCTGAATTGTATGGTTATCGCACGGCCCACGGAAAATTTTTCCGATTACGAGCTGTACCAGATCGATCAGGCCCTGATGAGAGGAACCAACCTGGCACTGTTCTTGGATGCTTTCAATGAAGTCAGGGATAACAGCCGGCAAAATTTTGGATTAAACAGGGGGGTTAAATATGTGCCCCTGGATACCGGTCTTAACAAATTGCTGGCTCATTACGGAATCAACATGAAAAAATCATATGTTATGGATGAAAATTGTCATAAGCAACGGCTTCCCAGAAGCATGGACGGGGGGGAAAGACCCATTTATTTTGCCCCGATCATCAAAAACAGATTTATCAACCACGACCTTAAATTTATGAACGGCATCAATGGGCTGGTTGCGGTTAAAATATCCCCTCTGGAACTGGATGAAGAACGGATTTCAAAAAACAAGTTAACGCCCGTGAAGCTGTTTTCATCTTCGGAAAAATCATGGGAAATGCGCGAAAATATCACACTGAATCCGATGTTTTTCAGCACCTCGCCGCCTGCTAATGAACTACAGAGTTTTCCATTGGCATATATTATTGAAGGGGAATTTCCCAGTTATTTTTCGGGAAAACCGATCCCTGAAAAAACATCGAATGAGACGGATACGGAAACCAAGGATAACAAAGAAAGCAGCAATGAATCCGGAGCTAAAAAACAGAACGTTGACATGTCCAAGATAAAAGGCCGGGGAGACTTTATACCAAAAGGCAAACCTGCTAAAATCTTTTTGATGGCTTCGTCGGAAATGTTAAAGGACACGGTTCTGGATCCTGAAGGTGACAGCCCTAACGACATGTTTGTTATGAATACCATAGATGCCCTGAACCACCGGCAGAATATCGCTACAATGCGAAGCAAAATTCTCCGTTTTAATCCGTTACATGATACCGGAGCGCTTACAAAAACATTTGTCAAGTCTTTTAATATCGCCGGACTTCCGGTGCTTGTCGTCTTTTTGGGATTAATTATTTGGCTCGGCCGTTATTCTAGAAAAAAACGGATACAGATGATGTTTCAAAAATAAAAAATGCCTAAAGTGACTAAAGTTTGAAGTGAGCTAAAGTTAATGAAAGCATCACCGGTGCACACATTTAATATTTAACTTGTTTGAATACCTCAACCCTGGCCCAGACCGATCACCAATACTCTACATTCAGAAAGTTAGGTTTGGAATAATGCATAGCTTATGTCAATATATATGAACGAGTCGCACCAGGGCGGGCTTTAGGCACTTTAGATCACTTTAGTGCACTTTAGGCACTTACATCTATTATTAAAGCTATGGCAATCCGTCTTTAACCTGGCAAAATGGACTAAGTTCCTATGTTGAAATAGAGAGAGGTACCTATGAAAATTAAAAAAGAATATTTCATACTGGCAGGTCTCATGGTTGTATTGATTCTTTATCTTGTCTTGCATCGTTCAAACCGGACACATTACAAGCTTCCGGACATCAGCAAGGTTTCCGGAAAAGAGATTTCAAAACTGGAGATCGGCAAACCGGACAAGGCCGTTGTTTTGAATAAAAAAGACAACACCTGGCACATCGAACCCAAAGGATATCTTGCTGATTCTGACAAGGTCAAAAACATGCTTGATCTAATTGAAAAATTGACAGTGACAGCTCTTGTATCAGAATCAAAAAATTATGTGCGTTATGATTTGACCCATGACAAGAAAATCACTGTGAAAGCCTGGCAAGGAAAAACTCTGAAACGGGAATTTGATATCGGCAAAGCAGCGACCACCTATCAACATACATTTGTTAGATTGGGCACCGACCCTAATGTCTATCACGCCATAGGAGATTTCAGACGAAAATTTGATCAGACCGTTGATGAGTTGCGGGATAAGGCCGTGCTGTCGTTTACAGAAAAAAATATTCGTGAAATTACGCTTACCAAAGACAAAAAGACCATGATTCTGAGCCAAAAGCAGGTCTCCGAACAAGAGGGTAAAAAAAAGGATAAACCAGCCAAAACGTCTAAAGAGCCCGAAACCAAAATTGTCTGGCAGGATGCCGAGGGTAAAAAAAAGGATAAAGAAAAGGTTAAGAGTCTGTTAAGTTTTCTTAATCGACTGGAGTGTGAAACCTATATAAATGAGGCTAAAAAAGATGATTTTAAAAACCCGAGCTGTGCCGTTGCCCTGAAGGGAGACAAGGAATACTCGCTTTCCGTATTTGCCAAAAAAGACAAGGATGCCAAAACCTATCCGGCAATCTCCTCAGAAAATGATTACCCTTTTTTATTGTCCGAATCCCAGTTAGAAAGTATTAAATCTAAGATTGAAGATATTATGGAAATAAAAAACAAGTGACAGTTTATCTCTGTGAATCAAGTCTTAAAAAAATATTTGACACAATTCACCTTGTGCTATATATTCTTAAAAAGGAATATATAGAGCACTTGTAAAAACCTAACTTCTCAGTATATTCTGCTGTATTACTTCTTGACATATTACATTAAAAAGAAATCTGTAAGCTGTATTTTTTGTTTTATATAGCTAAATTTGCATATTTTTATTTAAATATTGTTTGAACTTCTTATTTTCTCTCAATTGTAAGGACCAAGATCAAATGGGTAACGCTCCTATAACAAACAACACGAATGTCGCTCTACAAGAATCTGAAGAATTTGAAAAACAAGAAGCGCAACCGGGTTTGATCGATTGGAAAACCATCTGGAAACCTTTGGGTCTGATTCTAGGAATTTTTCTGGTCTTTTTCTGGCTTCCTGTCGGCAACAACCGTTTTACCGGCGCCGTAATTGAGTCCCTGGCCCTTGCAAAATGGTATGCGCGGGAGCACGTAATTCTCTGCCTGGTACCGGCCTTTTTCATTGCCGGCGCCATCGCCTGTTTTGTATCCCAGGCCGCGGTTATGAAATACCTGGGTGCCGGAGCAAAAAAAGTTCTGGCTTACGGTGTTGCATCCGTATCCGGCTCTATTCTTGCGGTGTGCTCCTGTACGGTCTTGCCGATTTTTGCCGGCATCTGGAAACGGGGCGCCGGGTTGGGACCGGCCATTGCGTTTCTCTATTCCGGTCCGGCCATTAACGTGCTGGCGATTGTTCTGACGGCCCGGGTTCTCGGCCTTGCCATGGGCACGGCTCGTGCGGTGGGGGCCGTGATTTTCAGCATTGTTATCGGGCTGATCATGCATTTTCTCTTCATTAAAGAAGAAGAGGCCAAAGTCCAGGCCGCTCTGCATATGCCGGAACCCGAGGTGGAAAGGCCCCTGTGGCAGAATGTACTCTATTTTGCCACCATGGTGTTTATTCTTATTTCTGCCACCTGGGGAAAACCGGCCGATCCTTCGGGGCTGTGGAATGCCGTTTACAGTGTCAAATGGGTGATGACCGGAATTTTTTCAGCAATTTTGGGAATCCTTCTCATATTCTGGTTTAAGGTTAAGGCTTATAAAGTTGCCCTTGCCGGCACAGCCGTTTTGGTTTTGGCACTTTTATTTCCACATGAACCGCTCATCGCTTTTTC
>CAZDAB010000152.1:0-7430 GCA_964502855.1 uncultured Desulfobacteraceae bacterium
AAACACTGGCAGGGCTCATTTACAAGCACCTTGATCGAGTGCCTGAAATCGGCGATACGGTTCAACTTCCTGGATGCAAAATCACTGTGGAATCCATGGAAAGGCACCGTATTACCCAGGTTAGTCTTGATCGAAATATCGTCGAGCCAGTGACGGCGTCCACCGAGCCTTATACGGGAGGTAACACTAGAAAAAATAAATAAAATCTAAGATGCAAATAAACATTCACAAACAGACACGGTCAAAAGAGAAAAAAAACAATGAATAAAGTAACTTCCAAAATGGTTGTCGTGCCGGTTGACGGCTCCGAGAATGCGTTAAGAGCTTTGGATTATTTAAACCTCGTTTTTGGATCGAAATATAATTTAAGAGTCGTGTTATTCTACCTGTTGCCGAGCTTGCCACGGGTATTGATCGAGGGAAACACAACCAGCGATATAATGGCCGGGAAGTTCACCGAGCTTGAAAAAAAGAACCGTGCGATGGCTCAACTCATTCTATCCGAGGGAAAAAAAAGGTTGCTTGATAAAGGTTTTAAGGAAAAGGCTGTTGAAACGGTTTTTCAAAAGAGAGCGGTTGGAATTGCACGGGATATTTGCAACTGGTCGGAAAATATGCGATCAGATGCTATTATTATTTCCACACGGGGGCTAAGCCGACTGAAAGCCTTTTTTATGGGAGAGACAGCGAACAAAGTACTCGAATTCAACCGGTCTTGCCCGGTATGGATGGTTAAAGGGGTTGTCAGAAGAAAGAATGTACTCTTGGCCATTGACAACTCCCAAAATGCTATGCGAGCGGTTGATTATGCCGGCTTCATACTTCCCGGCACCGAGACACATGTAACGATTTTTCATTCAAAACGAAATTTAAAAAGATTCATGCCGGATGGGCTATTAGAAGAATTCCCTGAATTCCAGAGATTCTGGAAACATAAAGCAGGGGAAGTGGTTGCTCCTTACTTGAAGAGAGCAAAAGAAATGCTTATGAAAGCAGGCTTAAAAGAGAACCGGATATCAATCAAACTGGTTGACGGAAGCGAAAGCGCCGGTATAGATATCCTCGAAGAAGCTATAACTAGTGATGCGGGCACAATTTTTATAGGCAAGCGAGGGTGTTCCGATGTAAAAGATTATTCCATGGGCAGTGTGGCTAAAAAAGTGCTGTATCAAGCTTCGGATATGACAGTTTGTATTGTTCCTTAAACACTTAAAGCGGTCATTACAACGGGTTCATCTGGTGGTAATGACTTGGAGGAAAAAGATAATTTTATGAGCCAGTTTCAAAACGCCCCCTTTTGCCCAATCTCTGCGTCAGGCTCAAATTTTAATCCTCAAAATACTCCAGGTATTCCTGTGGTTAAAATTTTCGCCTTCCTTGACCTTGGACAAAATTGAACATTTTAAAACTGGCTCTTATGAATATTCTTGACCTTGGGTATATTTATTCCTTTTTCAATTGTTTAATTAAATCCTTGCTCTTTTCCAGCAAATCGATCAATGAATCGATATTTTTTTTCAAATTATCGTACAATTGACGCTCGGCAAGATCCGGAGGCATCAGATTGTTGTTAATCTGTATCTGCTCGGACATAATGGTAATTTGTTTAATCGACGTTTCCAAACTCCTTATTCTTACATCAAAATAATGAGCCCGCCTTTTTTTCTTCAGATCCATAAATAGAGTTAATAGGTCATTTTCATATTCGCATACAGATGATATCGCGTTAATCGCCAACGTTGTCGATATCCAAATATTTTTATGCTCGTCATAATTTTTATCGTCTTTTCCGGTGCTTTCCAACAATTTTTGAAGGTACTCAAATCGATTCGCATTATCCGATAATGTCGATAAAATGGTTTGAATTTCTGATTTTATATAAAGTTCATCCGGGGAGGATGTCTGCGCATTCAATATTTGTGTACTGAACACGATTAGGCTGATTAACAGACTGATTAAACATATTGGGCAATTTTTTTTCATTTGACTTACTCACTTTCCAGTGTAACCAATTGGAATCTGATGAAAAATCAGAGATCCTGTTTCAACAAGGCCGCGGGAAGATTTAATATATGAGTTCGGACCTTCACCGATTGATGTTTACATTCAACGCAACGGAAATGTCCTAAAAACATTCTTTACCCCATAGCGTGCCAATTCGTTAACGGACAGCCAACGGAGTCCCATTTTGACCTGTTTTAACCCGCCCAATACATCTTCCGACAAGGCTTTTTGACTGCCGTCGAAGGCATTACGCCACAGCCTTTTACCGCCGGCAACCTCTATCAGATAGACAGAGAAAGCGACCGATGCAGGGCTATCCGGGTTTTCTTTAACGGTCCCTTTTTCCCGAAAACGCCAAATCGAACCAACCACCACAAGATCCGCGTGCAGGTTCTCACCAAATTTTTTGGCTAATTTGCGTGGAGTGTCCAGCGTTAGGTCTCGGATGGCCTCCGTGTAAATGGCAGCGGCTTCTTCCATTGAAACCATTTGATCCGCAAATCGAATTTGCAGCACATCATTGACCAGGCGGGTCATGATCTGATCCGCCCCTTCTGCCAAATTATCGGCATCAACATAAAGTTGTCCCAGTGGCCGGCTCAAAGGCTTTTCAACGGGGTTCTCCGGTGATTCCAGCTTGCCGATGAGAAAGGGCATGACCGCGATACGCTTAAACTGCAGTGTGGATAGATCGGCGTTTTCAGACGACGTATGATCGGTTTCGGCACTGCCCTTGATAGGGCTGCCTGGGAGTAGAATCAATACCGCCCACAGCAATAAGAGTATTTTCTTTAACATAGGTGTTGTCTCCTCAATGAGTGAACATGCTGTAACTGAAACTTTTTATTTTTCTTTCCGCAGATATTATACCAGATAATTTCTCGCGTCGCAATTCCTCGCATGACCACAGCCAGTGACTGTGCACCCGCATTACCGCCCTACGGTTATCACCACCACGACATCCGGCCAGCGTTTTTCCTTTGGCTGAACGGCCGGCAGTGCAACAATTTTACAATAGATTGTGGTGTCTTCGTAAATGTTGTTCAAGTAAATGGGTGTTGTTGTCAGGCTGATTAATTTGTCCATTTCGTCACTGGCCGGAGAGAAAACTTTTACTTTCTCAGGTGTTACCTCCAAAGAACGGATCTTCAGACCATCCGGAAGCTTTCCGACCAGTTGCGGCTTTATAACTAACTCTTTTTCTATGATTTTTGCAAGTGTGAGTTCAAAGCTGGAAGGGGAGGCATCCAATAGATGTATCTCTTTCGGCAGATGGATATTTTCCCGAGTAATAATAAAAGATTGCTTTCCCGGCACAGCTTTTGAAAGATCTATTATCACACTTGTATGAGACGGGTTAACGGAATCTAAAGCTGATTTCGGGCCTGACAGATGCAGCCGAACTTCCTCGGCCTTATTCCCGACCAAAGTGAGGTTTGGTGATGAGGCTGTATATTCCACCGGAACGGTTACGACCTTTTCCAGTATTTCTCCTTGAGAAACGACCAAAGTTGACCAGAAGAACACCGCCAATGCCAGGCTCGCAAAAATTTGAAGAAATACCGGAAAACGAGCTTTTCCTTTAGGGAACACGACGGGATAAGATGTTGTATCTTCCCAGTGTGAAACGATCGTTTTCACCATCTCTTCACGATCGCTTACCTGCCTCATTCGACCTTTATGGAATTTTGAAAGGGTTCCCCGTTCTTCAGAAACGACGAAGACCAAAGCGTCTGATTTTTCAACCAGACCCATGGCAGCATGGTGACGGGTACCATATTCTTCCGGCAGTTTTGAACTCTGTGAAACAGGAAGTCGTACGCCAAACCGTGAAAATTTTCCGTTTGTTATAATCAATGCGCCATCATGGCCCGGCGAGTTCGGATCAAAGATACTCATAATAATAGGAAAACTGGGCTTAGCGTCAACAATAAATCCGCCGGAAAGCCATTCCTGAATCGGCTCCTTGCCGGGAAAAACCACAATCGCCCCCCGACGTTGTTGAGCCAGCTTCAGTAAGGCGTCCACGACTAAATGGGAGAGCTTTTCATCCAAGTCGCGGGGTTCAGATCGTTTAACTGAAGCGGTTTGTTCTAAAATTTTTCTTAATTCAGGCTGAAATAATACGATTAAGGCGATCACGGCCACCTGACTGATATTACTGAAAATCCATTCGATTCCCTTAAGATCCATAAAACTTGCAACCAAGAAAACAGCCATGGCGATCAGAATCCCGGCCACAATTTTCCATGTACCAAGGCGAAGTAATGTCCGGTATAAAAAAAACAATCCTGCCGCGATCAGGAATATGTCTAAAAACGCCCGCCAGGAAAGCAATGCCCTAGCCAGAACCAGTATCCCAATTTGCCCCATTAACCCCTCGATATATTATTGGGCAGATTATAAAAGTCTATAGCCCTTTTTTTTCAAACCAGTAGAAAAGCGCCGATCCTCCGATAATAAATATGAAAATAATTATCCAATGATTGACTCCTAAAACCTGCGGCAGTGTAATCTTTCCGAAATCGCCCCATGTTAATGCGGTCTTTTTCAGAAAAGGAAAAGTTTCTGCATACACGGCGGCTCCAGCCAACATTCCCAAAATTCCCCATATGCCGTCCCATCGACCTTCGCCGACAGCACCAGCGGAAGTTCCCGGGCAGTACCCCAGTAATCCCCATCCAAGGCCAAATATTAAACCTCCGGGAATGACCCCGCCTAAAATAGTTGATTTAACGGAAAGTTTGGCCAAACCCATATCTGTAAGAACATATACCCCGATCATGCCGACAAAAACGCTTGAAAGCATAAATTTTACGATCGTCATGTCAATAAACCGCAGCGCTCCCAATTGCTTATCATATCGGATAACTCTTGCCTTCTGGAGCAAGAAGCCAAACATAATGCCTGTGATCAAACCGTATACGAGTTCTTTCATATCCGATCACCTCCCCCATATAAAATCCGCGCCATGATTATGCCGCCGATAAAGAAACAGATGAGTGCGATAAATCCGCTTACCGCTAACTGAACGGAACCGCTCAGTCCGTGTCCGCTGGGTCACCCATCGGCTAAACGCGCACCGAACATGGCTACCATGCCGCCGATAAATGCGACAACGGCTCTTTTCATCTTGCCCGAACCGAATCGATCTTCCCACATATCCGGTACAGCTTTCCAATTAAAATTACGAGAAGCTGTTGATGAGATGAGTGATCCGATAAAAATGCCGAAAACGAACATCCACTGCCATTCGATTTTGGGAACTTCTTTGATAAAATAGTCCATTTTCTCTACTCGCTCGGCACTGAAAATCTTTTCGATCATACCGGCCGATCGGACAAAGGTCGTTGATGCGCCGAAATATTTGCCGGCGATCCAGACCGACAGAATCATTACAATTCCGGCTAAAGCTCCAGCCAAGTAGGGACTCCATCCTTTGTCATCAATCACTTTCATACGCCCTCCTTTTAATATTCTTTCAGCGATTCATGGATACCTTTGTGGATTTCATACCAAAAATTTAACGCAGCCTCATTCTTGTCCGCCTCAAATTTTCCAATCCATCTGGCAAGCTCATCATCGTTATTTCCATCAACCGTTTGTTTTCTTTTTAAAAACGTGTATATTAAATCGATATTCCTATCAGATTCCCAAAAAACCGAAGAATTTCGGCCGGTAATACGGCTGGCCGTTTCAGAGATCGTTTTTAAGAATTTTTTCTTTAGTCCATAGAGAGATTCCAAAATTTCGGGAATCATTTCTTCAGCCCACCCCCTATGAAACCGGCACATACCCAGATTGTCCAGGATCAATTCTTTTTTGAATCGATCGGCATTTTTTCGGCCCAGATCGCGCGGCGGCAAAAAATCTTTTCCATAGTACATATAATATTTTCCCATAATGGGCATGGGAGAAAGCACACCCGGAGTCCAATACTGGTTGGGAACCATCCAGCCATTCCGAGCATAGGCATTATACACAAAAGCATCCAGAATTTTTCTGCCTTTATCTCCGGCAAGGTGGCGCGCAAATTTGCGGGCACCCTCTGTTAAATTAATCATGTTGGGTTTTTCGATTATTGAATCGAGCAGTGCTATACCGATGTCTGCATTGTGCATGGAATCCGATACGATGTTAAAATCCTTATGAGAAAAGACCGGAATTTGTTTTACTCCCAGTTCTTTTGGAGTCAAATATCCTTCGTAGAGGCACTCCATCAGCCAGGAGACAACCCCTCCCACAGAAATTGCATCAAATCCATACATGTCTGAATGGTGATTCAGCTTTTCAGCGGCCCGCTGATCAAAAATACCCGACAAAGGCCCCATTACTTGATAGGGTTCATAATCTTTTTTGTATTTACCATGCATTTTTTTACAAACTGCTACACAGGGCTCACCACACGTTTTTTGTTTTTTAGGTACGATTGTTTCTTCATTAAACTGTTTTAAATAATGGTTCAGTATGAATTTGTCGTGTATATCCAATCTTTCTTGTTCGCTCATAAAGATACTTTTGTAATTGAAAGACACCATACTGCCGGCTAACGTGGCAAAGTTAACGCCAAATGTTCCTCCGGTCTTAAAATCAGGGTCAAACCGGTATTTGGTTGTCGCTTCCAGATCCTTTGCCGCCAGTTTCTTCTGATATTTATCGATAAACCACTGATCCGCCACCTTTCTGTCTCGAAAATCCTCGGTAATAAACGTTCCGCCGTATATGATTGCGGCAATTCCATGTTCTTGCAAAAGCTTGGAACCGAAGCCGCCGCGTCCCGCCCACGTATCGGCAACACCCAATTTGCCTTTGGAAATGGGGACGGAAGCAACCGCCCCAAAATCTGTAACTGACGAAGCAGGACCCACTGCAAGAATTCGGGGATCGGTCGAGTAATACTCACCAAAGCGTTCAAACGTATAATCCATTAACGCATATATGCCTCTGCGCCCTTCTTGCCATACTTTCTGAATCTGAACCGGCTCGATTCTAACTTCAACTTCCTCGCCGCCATTTCTGTTTAGATATAAGATAGAAGGAACAGGAGCTCTATTGACCATAGAAATCATATTAACGCCCAGATTATCAAAAACCAATCCGGCGCCTCCCATGGACGAAACGTAAAAACCGGTCCAGCATGGAGAAAAGCCGTTGAAAAACAGCCGGTTTGCCCCCGGAAATATAGACCCTGCCAGCAGTCCGGTGCCAATATTCAATGATCTGTACCGGCCGGCAAGATGAAGGCCGAGATCGATGGGGCCGAAGAAGGGCTCACCCACAGTGAATCGATTTATGCGGTAAAATGCTGTGGCAGCATCAATAAACAAAACTTTTTGATGGCTTTCCATAACTCCATGCTCCCGGTGTCACCAGAAGTGGTTTCAAAACCTCCCCTCAGGCCCAATTTCTGTGTTGGACCGAGGGAT
>CAZDAB010000153.1:0-7381 GCA_964502855.1 uncultured Desulfobacteraceae bacterium
TATTCTCTAAAAATCGATAATGAGTCAACGAATAGCAAAGATGATGATTAGACCCGAATTTTCATACCACATAATTTGGTCATTTTTTGCACACAGGACATTCATGGCTGCAATTCGGGCACAGCGGATGGAGGTAACGACAAAAATTAACGCTAAAGGTACTGGCGTCGCAACCTTTACACACCATGGGATCCATAGATTTGTTGGCGGGGTTGTAAATCAGGGTAAGACGATGCTGCTTTCTGCCGACAGATAACCGATACAGAACCTTGACAGCCGGGGTGTGTATCAGCATGGCACCGCAAAGTTTTATGTTGAGACGTATGCTGTATTTTTTAAACAGGTCATCAGAAAATATTCGGTCCTAACCTCCGCAAAGCTTTCAACCTTGCCCACAGCTCCGTGAAAGGTAAACTGGTTCCTGATCTGCTTGTCAAACCCCTGGCTTTTGAGATAATCAACGTGCAGATCCCATTCAACCAGTGCTGCAGTTTCGCAAGCCGCATTTACAATTTTCTCCAATCCGCGGTAGGAATGCCGGTTTCCCGGCACCCCCCGCACAGACCCGGACGTGCAGTTTTCCCGCATCCGGTTCCTCGGTTGTACTCGCTTTCGCGCAACGCCTAATCAACTCGCAAACACTCGCCGCTTTCTGACTTCCGTTAACGGAAAATAAATATGATAAAGTATATATTAATTAGTTGCATAAAATTAAACAAAGTGATACCAGAAAGTATCACTATTATTATTTTAGTGATCACTATTAATTGCACATTAATTTTTTAAGAATAAAAAACAAGGACATGAAAAGAAAAATTTATCAAAAGCTTGAGGAATGGAAAAACAGAAAAAATCGAAAGCCGCTTATTTTAAAGGGCACCCGTCAGGTCGGTAAAACATATATTTTAAAGCGTTTTGGCCAGGAGGCTTTTGATAAATTTCATTATGTGAATTTCGAAGAAGATGAGGCGTTGAGTCGGATTTTTATCAACGACCTAAAACCTAAGCGCATATTGCAGGATCTTAGCTTTTATGTTGAATCGTCCATAGATATGGAAAAGGATCTCATTATTTTTGATGAGATTCAGGCGTGCCCGAGGGCTTTGACCAGCCTCAAGTATTTCCAGGAGCAGTTGGCCGGTCTGGCAATATGTGCTGCAGGATCATTGTTGGGAATACATCTTGGAAACAGTTCCTTCCCAGTAGGCAAAGTTGACCAGATTGAAATGTTTCCCATGTGTTTTGAGGAGTTTCTGGCTGCGTCAGGAGAAATTCGTTTGCTTGATGTTTTGCAGAATTGCGCCCTTGACACCGTTATTCCGGAAACCGCCCATTCTCTCTTGTGGAATCAATTGAAAATATATTTTGTTGTGGGGGGATTGCCGGAAATAATTCAGGCTTATTTGGACTACAAAGAAGATTTATTTCTATCGCTTATGACCGTAAGGGAGCGGCAGACAAATCTGATAAATGCATATCTTGCTGATATTGCCAAGCATTCAGGCAAGCAGAACGCCATGCATATCGAACGTATATGGAAAAATGTTCCGGCCCAGTTGGTCAGAGAGCAGGATGGTTCAGCGCCAAAATTCAGATTCAAAGGTGTGGTCCCGGGAATCAAAGCATATTCGAAGCTGGCCGGCCCAATTGATTGGCTGAATACCGCAGGGCTTATTATCAAGATTTATATTGTGAACAGCGGTGAACTCCCTTTTTCTGCACACACTGCGGAAAACCGCTTTCAACTCTGTTTCTTTGATGTAGGAATGCTGGGCGCAATGAGCCAATTACCACCAAAAACCATACTCGATTATGATTACGGAACCTATAAAGGATATTTTGCCGAAAACTTTATTGCCCAGGAGTTTAGGTATGCAGGAACCCGACAGATTTATTCATGGAGAGAAAAAACCGCTGAAGTGGAATTTTTAAGGGAAAAAGATGGGCAGGTTTTACCTGTGGAGGTAAAGTCCGGTTGGGTAACCCAGGCAAAGAGCCTAAAGGTTTTTTCGGATAAGTATAACCCATCCTATCGAACAGTTATGAGCGCTAAGAATTTGAACATCGATCATAAAAACAGAATTCATCATTATCCTCTATATCTTGCAGCACGTTTTCCCCTAACTTAATATGGTCAATATTTATATTTATTGTTATAGCTATCACGGAACGTTACGGAATATCATGAAAATGTAAAATGTTTATGTGAGAAAAAAATGATTTTAGACAACAAAAATACAAATCTTAAGGTTCATGAATGGATTGCCAAATATACAAAAGAAGGAAAATTCAGTTTGGTAACCGGATACTTTACAGTTGGCGCGCTTGCATACATTTCTGCTAAGATTAATGAAAAAATTAAAGAGTTTAATTTTGTGCTCGGCGATATCGTTCACACTGAAAATGTTAAAGTCCGTACTATCGATTTGTTAAACGAAAATATAGCCCAGGGTGCTTTTGAAATGAATGACTTGGTATCGGAAACAAAAGATGAAACCCATCCCAAACCTTTTGTAGAGGGCAAACACCTGGATCGCTGGTTACCTGCCACGAATAAATGGCTGGAATGGGGAACCGAGCGAGCGCCATCAATGTTCAGACGCCCCACGTTTCCGCAAATCTACGAGGTGGATGACAAAATTCTCGTTCAACGCAGCCCTGGTCCCGATCCGAAGGCTTGCTATGATAATCAAAGGCTTCATTTCACAGAAAGCAGCGTCGGTTTCATTCCTTGGCATAGCCTATCTGGGGTCCGAAACAGATCTCTTAATAAATCTGCCCGTTACCATAATGAAAAGCCTCCTCGCCCTGATTTGCCGAACCGTGAAGAACTTGAAAAAACAAGCCGGCGTTTTGCCGTAAAATTTTTGCTTGCTGTGATGAATTCCTCTGCCGCCCATAATTTTTTGCGGGCCAATCGACGCAGCAACATCCATCTCTATCCCAATGACTGGAAGCAGCTGCCCATTCCTGATATTTCATTCAAGCAACAGTCACCGGTTGTCAAACTTGTGAATGATATCCTTACTTCTATGCGTGCTGACCGTACGGCCAGCGTTGTTACCCTAGAAGCCGAAATCGATGCACGCGTTTCCCATCTTTACAAATTAACAGAAGAGGAATATGCGCTGGTTTTGAAAGAAACGAACTGCCCGGACCCGTTCCGGGTGGCAGCGTTAAATGTTTACCGCGATATAGCCAGGGAAAAATTAAAATGAAATCGAAACTATCTTTAGCATCCTTTTGCCTTAAAAATTTTAAAGCCGTACAGAACAGCAAAACCATTCGATTTACGCCTTTGACGGTTTTTATTGGCAACAACGGTTCCGGAAAAAGCAGTATTGTTGAGGCCATGGAAACGTTTCAATCGATTATTTTAAACGGTCTGGATGAAGCCATGATCTCCTGGTATGGGTTCGAATATATCTGGAACAAGGCCAAAGAACATAAAACCATCAAAGATAAAGTTTCTAACCCCATGACGTTTACTTTTCATGGTAAGGCAGAGGATGAAAAGCTAAAATTCCACCTGGAAGTTGCCGCGGATTCCACATTCAACAGGATTTATTTTCAGGATTACAAGGCTGCATATAATTCCGATGAATTAACGCCGATGCATAAATTTATCTCAAAAGGTGAAATCACAGATCCCACACTGAAAACGTTTGTCAGCGACTGGCAGTTTTTAAGGCTCGATCCATATTTAATGACCGAACCCATGCCGCAAAAGCGGGCCTCCGGAGCAATAAAATTGAACCATACCGGCTCTAACATCGCCGAGTATCTTCAATCCATCCGAGACCAGGATCTTCAGGCCTTTAACGGCATTATTGAGGCACTTAAAGTTGTTTTACCTTTTGCGGAAGATCTTCAGCCGGCAATTACATCCGAACTTGACCGCAAAGTTTACCTGAGTATGTCTGAAGAAAATATTGCAGACAAATTGCCAGGCTGGCTTCTTTCCACCGGGACCTTAAGAATTTTAGCTCTTTTGGCAATATTGCGCCATCCAACCCCTCCATCGATTATTGTCATCGAAGAAATCGAAAACGGGCTCGATCCGCGAACCGTTCACATGCTTGTGGACGAAATCCGGCATTTTGTCGAATGCGGCCTTGGGCAGATTATTGTTACGACCCACTCTCCTTATCTGCTGGATTTACTGAAATTATCTCAGATTGTTGTTGTTGAAAGAGATGCTTCAAGCTCGCCTGTGTTTTCGCGGCCGGCATCTCAAAAGTCCCTGGAAGAGTGGGCCCAAAAATTCTCGCCGGGAAAGCTGTATACCATGGGAAAGCTGAGGCAGAGCTGAAATATGAAAATCGGTTTTATTTTTGAGTGGGGCCCCGAAGGCCCGGATGTTCAGGTTTGCCGCCATTTGGTCCATAAACTTGATCAAACCATCGAATTTGTTCCCAGCACACTCGATAACAAGAAAAAATTGGTTGAAGATTGCGGGGCTGTTGCCAAAGCCCTATTGGATGAATGCGAAAAAGTCATCGTGGTATGGGATCTTTATCCGGCCTGGCGTGAAAAAGGCGTAAGACCCTGCCGGCATGAGGATCGCCAGGCCATTTTCCAGTCTTTGCAAGCTGAAAAGGTCGATTTAGATAAGGTTTTTCTGGTATGCATCCAAGAGGAACTGGAGGCATGGCTGCTTGCGGATCATCGGGCAGTTACCGCCATGCTTCAACCATTGAAGCAGCCTCACCCTGTCAGCCGAATTTCAAGGTTCTCAACCCCCGACAGCATCAGAAATCCCAAAATGAGACTGACCAGAATCTTTACTCAGGAACTTGGACCCCGTCGACGCTATGTGGATTATCAGCATGCACTTTTGATAGCCAGACAAATTGCAGATTTTACAAAAATTAGACATTCGAACTCTTTTCAAAGATTCGCCTTAAAAGTAGCAGGAATGGAGTTGTAAACGGAAACCCAATGAATTTGGATATTCGACTTAAAAAGGAAAAAATAAAAGAAACGGAATTTATGCTGATGAAAAAATGTATTAACACAGCTCTTTTGATCTTTTTCATTTTTTTAGCCGGATGCGGTTTTCAAAAACAAGTCTCCTTCTCGGGGAAAACCATGGGCACAACCTATCAGATTACCGTTGTGACCGGGTTTTTTGAAAACACAAAAGCACTCAAAGACAAGGTTGTCATGCGCCTTGATGAGATCAACAAAAGTATGTCCACCTACAGAAAAGACAGTGAAATAAGCCGGTTTAATTCATTAAAGCAAGCCGGAGAAAAGTTTTACATATCGGACGATTTTTTTAATGTCATGACGGTTGCGAAAACCGTGTATACACTGACAGGCGGGGCATGGGACGGCACTGTCAAGCCGCTTGAAAATCTTTGGGGATTCGGCGATTCTGAAAATAAAAATAGAATTCCTTCAAAAACAGAAATAGAAACGCTTTTACCTAATATCGGATTCAATAATATTGAGATTTTAACCAGCCACCATCTTATCAAGAAAGCAGCGTCCATATCGCTCGATCTTGCTTCAATTGCAAAAGGTTACGGCGTTGATCAGGTGGCGACACTCATCAGAACAAATGGAATAAAGAATTTTCTAGTGGAAATCGGGGGCGAAGTTTTTGCGGCAGGTTTCCGAAAAGACGGCAAAAACTGGAAAATCGGTATCAACAGACCCAAGAAAAATGCACCTTTTGATCAGGTGTATAAGGTTGTGTACTTACAAAACAAAGGCTTTGCAACAAGCGGCGATTACAGAAATTATTTCGAATGTCAAGGAAAACGCTTTTCCCACATACTCGACCCGAGAAATGGATATCCCATAAACAATGGAGTTGCAAGTGTTTCAATTGTGGCCAATACCTGCACATTTGCAGACGGGCTGGCCACCGCGGTTATGGTTCTGGGTCATAAAAAAGGACTTGAACTGGTGAACACCCTTGACAACACGGAATGTTTAATCGTTGTCCGAGCAGACGACGGAACCTTGACCGATTACTATTCAAAAGGCTTTATATCCCAAAGCAATGGATAATTCATAGCTCGAAAATTCATTGACATAAAAAGACGGGTACTGTATTTTTTTTGTTAAAAAAGCGTAATCCAATTTTTTAAATGGGTTACCATGCTTTTTTGTAACTTCTCAATAAGTTCTGGTGTATTAAATGGTGATATTGAGATATTGCGCTTTTTTGTTGATTTTTTACCGTGTTGGATAGTTAAAAAGCAAACTGAAAGTCAAGTTAGGGCTTCGCCCCAATTGGAATGGTGGAATGCTGGAATAATGGAATAATGGGTTCTGGGCCTCCGGCTCGGAGAGATAATGCAATATTGGGATACCGGT
Organism: uncultured Desulfobacteraceae bacterium; assembly: GCA_964502855.1. GTDB lineage: Bacteria > Desulfobacterota > Desulfobacteria > Desulfobacterales > UBA11574 > S5133MH16. Next base: position 6,331 of record CAZDAB010000153.1, read on the forward strand.
AAAATTTGTGTTGACGATAAAATTAAAAATAGCTGATATCCTTTTAAAAACCAACCTTCCAGTATTCCATCATTCCATTATTCCATATTCGAGGCAAGCGTTCAAGCCTCAAAAAATATCTTATATTTTCATTAAGTTGTAGAAATTCCGAGACGTAATTATTAAACCATGATATCAGAGGAAAGGTGAATAGTGTGGAAATCGTAGTATTGTTAAAACAGGTTCCGGCAACAGAATCGTTAATCGAAATCGCCGACAACGGCGTATCCATAAAGACCGACGACATCAAGTGGGTCATTAACCCCTATGACGAGTTTGCGGTTGAAGAGGCATTGCAAATAAAGGAGGCTCATGGCGGTTCGGTTACCATCATTTCCGTGGGACCGGAAAAAACGACCGAAGCCATAAGAACCGCCCTTGCAATGGGCGCCGACAAGGGGATACTGATCAATGATCCGGCCGCTCAAGGGTGCGATGGTTTAAGTACGGCACGGATTCTGGCAACCGTGTTGAAGGAAACCCCCTTCGACCTGATCATCGCAGGTCAGCGGGCGGTTGACGATGATAATTTTCAGGTAGGACCGGCTCTATCAGAATTTTTAGGCATTCCGAATATTTCCATGGTTATCAAGCAAGAAATCATTGACTCGAAGATCAGATGCCATGGGACAATTGATGGGGGGACCGTCATCCTGGAAGCGCCGCTGCCCGCTCTTTTTACGACCCAGCGCGGACTGAACGAGCCCCGCTATGCTTCTCTTCCGGGAATCATGAAAGCAAAAAAGAAACCCATTGATATTAAAACCCTGGCAGACATCGGACTTGATGCTGACCAGATCGGAAAACCGCTGACAAGAATCGTGGCAATGAAAACTCCTCCGGAGCGAAAAGGCGGAAAGATGATAGCCGGTGATTCCGCACAGGCAAAGTCCGTGGAACTTGTCAGAATCTTGCATGAAGAAGCCAAGGTCATTTAACTAGTGTCCATCCAGAAAGGGTAGATTTTGGTTTTCGGCAAGGCCCGAGCGAGTTTTCAACCGCAGGCATAGCG
>CAZDAB010000154.1:0-7375 GCA_964502855.1 uncultured Desulfobacteraceae bacterium
GGAACAGCACGCCATTGTCTTTTCCCTTTTGACCGAGTTTCCATTTGTCATGGGCGATTTTTATGGAAAAATCTTCGATGGATTGGCCCTCGAGGCTTTTTATGGTCAGGACAACCATCTGGGCCGTTGTCTTTTGCTCAAGTTCCTGAAGGTATCCGTTCAGCCGGTTCTCTGTGGCGTCATCCACAATGCCGGCCAGATCAACGACATAGTTAAGAGGTTTTTCCGGAATGCCGGCGGAATGTGAAACGCATACCGCCACAAGGCATACGAACAGGGTTGCAAGAAAAGCCGCTCGTCTAATCTTTGACGCCATCTGTAATCTCTCCCAGTTTCTCAATCGCTGCATAATAATCTTGGAATATGGTATTGAGCTGCTCCATCATCAATTTTGTCTTTTGTTTTTTCTGTGTTAAAACCGTGTTAAATACGCTTGTGTTTACGCCGGAAACTTCCTCCAGCATAGCAATTGCTTCGTGGCTTGTTACGGGGGGCTCCTTTCCCAAGAGAAGAATAATCCCCTTAAAAAGCGGAATGTATCCTGAAAAAGAATCGAAAAACATATCCATGAGCAATTTACTGTTGCCCAAACAAGAGATATACCCTTGCCTGAGGCCGATCAGTCTGACTTTCAGCTCTCTTTCGCACTGCAGCCTGAGATCAGATCGGTTTATTGCCAGATTCCGAAAGATATCTTCGCCGAATATGGTGTTATGAAGAAGTTTTATGTTCAGAAACTCAAGGGGAAAAACATCAAGGGAATTCGTTATATATTCAGGGGTCATGATCAGGGGGGCTGCAATCCTTTTTTTGCGGTATCTTTTCCCCAGAGGCGCCAGAAGTTCAAGAAACTTCAAATCCATTTCCGTGAGGACAAATACCGAATTGACGTCTGATTTACCAGGCACAAAATCTTCTGTCAAAGCACTTCCGGTTATGGTTATGGAATGAATATTATTTTTATAGCTGTTTAATATTTCATCCTGAAACGGTTTAAATCTTTCAATGATCACATCTTTAATATTCAGATCAATCATAAATACCTCCTGGTTCATGTTGATGGCTTCGTAAAAAGTCCAACTTCTGCGTTGTGCTGCATTCCTCGTCACTGCGACGTACTATAAGTACGTTCCCTCCGGGAGCGGCGGATAGCCGATTCCGCGGAATTTGCGCGCCTTGAATTTGGAACTTTTTACTTTGCCATCAAAATATGACTTTTTACGAGACCGTCAATGTTCACAAGGGAAATAAAACAGACGTTTTATAAAACCGTCGCGTTCAGTCCTTCAATTGCCGCCAGGTTTCGGGCAGAGGTTTTTGTTTGCCGAGTTTGAATTCCTTGGTACGGATGATGTTTTCACGATCTAATATCCGGTTTTTAAGCGACTCACTGTGTGAGTGTATTCGTGAACCTTAAAGATAAACAGCAAATCAACCTATGTTTTGATGACTCGATTTCTCTAAATCGTCAATCCATTTTCTGATACGCTCTTTTCCATAGGCTTTTTCCCAGGCCGCAAGAATGACATCCACCGGTATATCCGCATAGATCCCATGAAACTCCAGATATTCCATGAACGCCTTTTTTTCCATATTATAGGCCTGAAAAATAGAATCTTCGCGTCCGTTAAATTCAAGCGGGATCACGTTATGTTTGTTACACAGTTCCACATTAAACGCAGGGGTTGCTTTAACCCATTTTCCGTCCAGATAAAACTCCGTAAATCCATGATAGACAAACAGATCAAAACCTAAAAATTCAATAAGCTTAGGGGTGGCCAAATGATTGCGGACCGTTGCAAAACCTACCCGGGACGGGATGCTGCACGCTCTTCCAAGAGCGCATAGAAGCGAAACCTTGCTGATACAAAACCCCCGTCCGCTTTTAAGTATATTGCTCGCACGATAATGTTCGGGAAGATAGAACGGATAATACGGGTCATACCAGATATCATCCCGAACCGCGTAATAGAGTTTTACGGCCTTTTCAACGGGGTCTTCACCGGCATGACGGACCGTATCAAATGCATATTCGATAATTGTCTTATGATCACTGTCAATGATTGCCGTAGGGCCAAGATATTTTTTGTCCATATGATCCATTAGACCGGATTTTTCAAAAGCGGGTCGAGTTGAGTTAAGATTCGCTCAGACCCTGCATGACTTACTCATCCGGTCGATTTGAGAAAGTCAGATTCAACACGGTATCTATTTGTTCACTTACAGGATTCATGGATATGGGTTGGAAGTGTTCGATCTGTTGTTTCACTTTTTCAAATGCGTTGCGGGTTATTTTCTCAGGACCTGCAGCTAACCGAACACATCCCTGGAACAGAAAAAAACTTAAAAACAGGGTGATGCCGATGGTTAAAAATGCATGCACAAAGAAGTCCGAGGAAAGATAGTCGCCGGTAAAGTAGTTTCGCCCGGTTATCCAGCCCACATGGCCCAGGATACCGATCGCCGGCAGGTTGAAAACAATTTGCAGCAAAAATCCGCTCATGATTTCTGAAGACCTCTCTATTTCGCTGTCCAGCGAATCTCTCCAGAGGGTGTTAAAATTCCGGTCCAGGATATCCGTGTCCGGAAGAACATCTTTAATCCTTCGAACGGATTTGTCAAACCGGCCGTTAACAAGAGATTCCGCAATGTCCGGCCATTCTTTGGAAATGGAAAGACGGTAATCCCGCATGGCAGCATCCACGTTATGGCTTTTGCCGGTTTCAGCCACTGACGCCCGTGATTCCTTAAAATGGATAAACGAAGAAACCATGCCCGCCAACTGGCGAAAAGGGTTGCCGAATCTGAACATTGCCGCAATACCGGTGCCGAAAATCAAAATGCGCGCCCATATGGCGATGAGCCACCCCATCGGCCCCAGCCACCGGTTGGCCAGTCTTTGATACAGCAGGACATTAACGCCGGAGCGCTGTCTGGAGTTGTTATCTTTAAACGCAAAAAGGGCATCCTTTACCGCCTTTGCTTCCGCCTTATGGATATTCTCTCTGGCAGCCTCAAGTTTTTCCAGGTCTTTTTCAACTTCACCCCGTGTTTCTTCAAAAATGTAATTCCTCAGGCTTTCGGCATTTTCCAGCCGCCTGTCGATTACGAAGCCCGGACGATTGAAGGTGCCGAAAATCATCTGCCGGAGCGCTTCAAACTGATCAAAATCATGCAGAGGATCTGCTGTCGGGTCCCATCCGGGATGGCGCAAGTGTCGACGTGCGGAAATACACAGCACCGTTTGAACCGGTCTTTCCCAGGCATTTTTAATAAATTCTAAAAATTCCGGCAGTATCTTTTCTTTAAGCTCGTTTTCGTCCCGACGGTCACATTTGTTAATGACGACCACAAGAGAATCCCCGCCGAAAAAGCGCACATAAGATGCCAGAAAATCCACATGGTCTCTTCTTTTAGGATTTTCCGAATCAAAAACGCAGATGAGCATGTCTGATAGCGCTATGGCCTTATGCACCATGGGAATCTGCTTTTCATATTCGTTGCTGTCCGTATCCGGTGTGTCAATCAGGATCACGTGATCCAGGGATGCCGCCACATGGCTTGATCGCGTCTCAACATTCTCTGTACCCAGCACTTGACTCAAATGGCCGGCATCGCTCTTTTCCCGGCAAAAAACAACGATATTTCGGGTAGTGGGACGCAGATTTCCCGCCTCGGACAAGCCGTCCACTTCCGCCAGAGCATTCAGGAGCGTGGATTTGCCGGAACCGCACGGGCCGATCAGGGTAACCACGAGTTTACGTTCAAAACGTTCCTCAAGATCCGTGATCATGCGAAGCACCTGGTCGCACTGTTTTTTTAGCGCCGCACCGGGCTGCCACATGGGTGCCTGGTTCATGAGATCCCCGAGCATCCTCACATCATTTTTATACCCTTCAATCCTGCCGAGTGCTCTTATCGATCCGGTCTGCCGGTTTGAAATCGTCATAATGTCATCGCCTTTTTACACGCTTCAATGTTGGCTTGTATCTGATTTATCAAAGTATCCGCCTCATCCTCGGCATCTTTTGCCGCCCGAATTATCCCCCCGGTAATCTCCTGTTCGAAAAGATTCTTTACCTCTTTAAGTTTGTTGTTTAACCATGTCCGGACAATGGGACCGAGCATGTCATCGAGCTGTTTCTGATCAGCCCTTTTGAGACCCGTGGTGGCGGGAATTGCCACAAGGGCATACAGGTCATGCAGTCCGAACAGTCCGGTGAGCTTGACCTTGATTCCCACGGCGCCCACGGGATCGCCGGTTGAAAGAATATACGTTACCGCCACGGTGGCCGGAACCACGTTCAAAAAGGCGGAAAACGTCTCCCGGATCTTGGACCACATTCCCATTTTTCTTCGGAAGTTTTTTGCCAGATCTTTAAGCTCCTGTTCGATTCCTTGCGACAAATCCATAATCACATCCCGGCGTGACAGAATAGACTCCAGCACCGATTTCCAGTCCCTGTTCCGCAATTTTTCCTGCTCCTGAAAAACAACCGGGTGCGCCGAAACAAAGACTGTTAAAGACACTTTTTTTTCCGTGGTCTCAATGTGGGGATTTTGATCGTTTTTCAGACCCTTGTCTGCTCTGATCCGTTCGACGGCATCGATCATTTGCCGGATCACCGGATCTTCCAGATTGGCGGAAACCGAAATTTCAGGATTCACCGTTTTGTAATGCATATGGTTTAGTGCATTTACAAGATCCTCTTCAACTATGTCGGTAAATTCTTGTTGAGTCTCTATTTTTTTAGTTCCGGAAAGCATATCTTTTACCTTTTTTGAAGTATCTAATAACACTTTAAAGGGAAGCTCAACCACTCTGCCCGTTTTGCGCATTGCTCGGACAAAAGAAGGATCTGTTCGCATCCAGATCTCAACAAAACGTTTTACCACCCGGTCCATGGGAAAATGCTTCAAGGCTTCATGCACGCAATGACTCTGGGCTGTCTGCAGGGCATCCAGATAAAGGCGCAGTTCATTACGGGAAATTTCCGCATGTTCCAGAAAATCTCCGGCCATGATCAGCACATCCTTTACTATCGAAGATAAAAGTTCCAGTCTTAATTCTCGGGAATCCATGGACTTAAGGGCGGTTATAAACGAAGGATCTGTTTTGCGCACCGGATGCAAAACCATGAATCGTTTGCCAGCAGCCACGGAGTTATCCTCATCCGCACGATAAATTCCCAGTACGTACCGGTCGGCATCATTACCATACAAGTTTCGGGCAACGGTCATGGCGTGTTCGCAAACCTCTTCTGTTTCAAAGCTGGGATAAACTCGGTAGACCAAAAAGCATTTTCTCATTCCGATGCCCGTAAGCATTTCCGAAATAAAATCGGTATTTTCACGGTTGTTATAGTTGGAATTGGTGAAAACATATATCAGGATATCGGATGATTCCAGAGCCTTTAACGTAATATCCCGGTTAACGTAAGTGCCTTTGGCTCCGGTATCAAAATCCGGTGTATCCATCAGTACCAGATTTTGAGGAACGGCGTCGCTCAGAACATAGAGGGGGTGGCCGGAAACGGTGAGATCCTTTATGTCTTTCAGGGGATCGGGCAAACACCCGAACGGCTCAAACAGGGCGGAAAGACTGTTTGGCCGATTGAAAATTTCCCGGTGCACGGAAGCCAGTACCCGGCGGTTAAGCCCTGCACTGCCGCCCACCGGCGAAATGCGTTCCCCTACCAAGGAGTTGAACAGACTCGATTTCCCTGAAGAACCGCCGCCGCAGATGGTTGCCATAATGGGAAAATCAAAAGAAAGCCGGGTAAGCAGTTTGCCGTCAACAATCCGGGTCCATGCGGCAATATCCTTGTCTCGACCGAGCCCGAGCCTTTCTTGGACATCGGGAATACACCTTCTTAATATTTTGAGGGCATGGGTTATGTTTTGTTTATAAAGAGTTTCCATAGCGATTATTCCTAAGATAACATATTTTTCTCCACAAAGGAATGCAGTAATTATGCAGACGGACCCGTTTTGTTATCACAACGGGTGATTCTAAAAAATGAGTAAAGTTTTTTGAAAAAGACAAGTTTGCAATAATTACCCTGTGACACACCCTTATGTTTATCAATAGGCGAATGCCGATAAAAGACAAAATAAAACAGTAGATTATCCTTGTAATCGACCAAAAGGAACAGCAATTTTCTCAAGCTTCGGAGCAATATTGCTGAAACCGTAAAAACAACTTTACTATAAAAGAAAGAAGGCATACATATATACAGGTATCGGGTCCAAAAGCGGATGATTATCAGGAGCAATTGATGCAAGTAGAAGTGGCATGTTATTCCGGATACCGGGGTGAAGAGACGCCCCGGCGTATCTGGCTGGGTGATAGAAAAATTGAGGTCAAAGAAATTCAAGATCGATGGCTGGCTCCGAACCACCGCTATTTTAAGGTTCTGGGAGACGATAATGCGATTTACATTCTACGTCACGACTCGGAATCCTGGAATTGGGACCTGACGTTTTACAAGCGAAAAGAATAACTGCAAATAATTATTCCATGTAACACAAGTCATTATCTTGCTGAAGTAGCCTTTGGTGACAGTCGCTTTTTTTGTGCCGGTCAATCCATTTAACAGGTTGACCGCTTTCCTTTTATGTTCCTCGGGCAGATATCCATTTCTTACCTCAAATCTGACATTTGTTGTGATTGAGGGCCTCTCATAAAAATCGTTCTTTTCAAAGCCCGACACTTCTTTCCAAACTTAAAAGCCGACGTCAACGAGTGTTGATTACATATATATGCTACTCTAAACACCCATGGAAAATCAAAGGTCAAATCCTGTAAAATGAATTCGTCCCTATTGAAAAACAAAATTTGGGGTCTGCTTTTGACTCTTTATTGTATAAATATAAGGATATTATGCAATATATAGGGAAGTGGTATGAGTGTACAGGTTGACATTTCATTATAATTGGTTTAGTTTATTGGTTTTAAACGGAAATTCGGACAACATATATAGTGAGGAATATGCCATCGAAATTATTACAACAACAAAAATGATGCGATCGCGCTCCGATCGGATGCGTCGTCAGTTTAAAACTATTGTTTTCATCCCAACAATGGGATTTCTCCATGAAGGCCATCTGTCTTTGATTAAAGAAGGCCACAGGCATGGAGATGACATGGTCGTGAGCATTTTTGTCAACCCCACACAGTTCGGCCCCGGAGAAGATTTGAAGTCTTACCCCAGGAATCTTGAAAGGGATCTGGTGCTGTTACAAAAAGAAGGGGTAGACGCAGTATTTACCCCTGATGCCAAGGAAATTTACGGCAAGGAATTTCAGACCTATGTAACCCTGGAAAAACTGCCGAATTACCTCTGTGGCGTCTCCAGACCCATACACTTCAGGG
>CAZDAB010000155.1:0-7363 GCA_964502855.1 uncultured Desulfobacteraceae bacterium
ATTTGCCTTCCTTTGCGCACATGGACAGCAGATAGCTTCCCAGATTTTACACGTTGCAACACCGTTTGACGCGAGATGTTAAGTATTTTTTTTGCTTCTTTCATAGTAACATACCCTTCAGGTGGTTTTTCAACAAAACGAGAGCGTAATTCCTCGGTCATTCGAATACGCCACGGTGCCCCCGGAGTGATTTGTTCTCCGGCAATAAAACCGTCTAAAAGCCACCGATGAACTGTGGAAGGAACTATCCCAAGTATCTTAGCTGCTTTTTGAACATTCACCAGTTCACCGTCATCAGAAGGGACAGAGGCTGCTTCGAATTTGGGGATATTCCAGTGCCGACGTAGATTGCCAACCCTGTTTGCTGTAAAACGATGGTTGCGAGCTGTACGTCTGCCTTGTCGGTTTAAAATACCGGCGATCATTGCATCCGGATAATGAACTGCAAGACGGCGTACAAGATCAATTGTGTCCTGTTTAGTCCAAATAGGCGGGGATTTTTGGTTTGCCAGTTTTACATCAATTTCAGTAACAGCTTCTGTTTGCCATCGTATAATCAGATGTGCCGTGTTTTTGGTTCGATCCACGCTGATATTTACCTCTTGCAACAGGATTTGAAGCAATTCCTTTTTATCCCGGTATGAAGTTGTCGGAGCTTGCCAAACACGCTTGATATCTTTACCCAGAGTGCGAATATGAGCACGCTGCTCAGATGTTAATCGTTCTGGATGTTGCCGTTGACGCTGTTCAAGTTCGGTTTCTCCGGCCTGAAGTTTATTAAGACATGTTTCCCAATGATTTTCCAGAGTCCTGGTTACAAGCCGATTTTCAGGTTCTACTGCTCGAAAACGACGTTCTGCTTTATCAGCTTCGTAGCGAAGTCGTTCAATTTGCAACCGCCACTGTTCAAGTGCAGCGTCATAGTTTGCTTCAATGTTTTTTTCTGCAAGCAGCACCGCATCCATTGCGGCGGGGGTAATAGCGCTTAGGAAAGTGTCAGCAACTATTTTGTCAATTTTTACACCACCAACACGCATGCAGTATTTTGCCCGGCCCTCCATAATCTCATTGGCTGCGCAATAGTATCCGGGACTCGAATTCTTTCCCTGATAATAGATCCTGAGTCGACGACCGCATTTCCCACAAGTGGCAAGACCTTGTAGCAAAGCCGCACCTTCTCTGACAGCGCCTGTTGTTTTGTGAGGAACTGGTCGAATATTTTTTGCGATTCGAGCCTGAATCATCTTGTAATTTTTCCAGTCAATAAAACCTTTATGGTGATCATGGATTAATACCGACCATTGTGATTGAGGTAAACGCTTAACTCGTTTTTTAATCTGACCTGTTTCATCCACAAAGCATTCTTGTCGTGTTTTACCATAAGTATAGACACCTGCATAGACCGGATTTGTCAATACAGAGTGAATAGCATGATAGCTGGCTGTAATCCATTTAATTTCCGGCAAAAGATTTGTCTGTAACGGAAAAAAAAGCTTTTTTGATCGAAACCAGAGCCATACTTGTCGAACAGACCCCATATGTGCAAATTTTTCAAAAACGGTATGAATAGCTCCAGTGACGGCCTGGTCAGGATGCATTAGAACTTCACCATCCTGATCACCCCAGATAAAACCGACTGGCAGTCCACGGCGTAGTTCTCCTCTGGCAGCTTTATTACGGATGCCACCTTCCAGTCTGGCTCGTATCACATAAAGTTCTGCTTCGGCCATGGTCCCCTTCATGCCAAGTAAAAGCCTGTCATTAAAAAGGCCAGGATGATAGAGACCGTCACTGTCTCCGATAAGAGTATTGGTTACACTGCATAGATCAAGTAATCGATACCAATCGGAGTTGTTTCGTGCCACTCTGGAGACCTCAATGGATAGGATCAGACCAACATGTCCGAGGGCGACATCTGAGATCATTGCTGAAAAGCCTTTGCGGTGTGATGTACTGGCACCGGATTGAGCCAAATCCTCATCAATGACCCGAACTTGCTTTTTCGGCCATCCCAGGCTGATAGCTCTATCCATCAGCTTATACTGCCTTTCAGTGGACTCACGATTGTATTCGACCTGGGCGGCGGTTGATTGTCTCACATATACATATGCTGACCGTTGCAGGTGAGTCGGTTTGATTTTTTGACTATCTCTCATGCGCTACCTCCCTGGTTTGATTTGTTCTTTCCAGGTAAAGACTCTTGCTGATGAGGCGTGATAGAGCGATTATGACTTTTTTTTGCTGTTGATGATTGAGACTTTTCCAAATTTCTTGAGTTTGTTGCGGTTCTTCCGGATCGGGCCAAAGTTCCATTTGTTTGTGCACGGTCATGTCCCTCCTTTAAAGCATTTTCAGGTTTTTGCTCTAAAGGATATATCTTACCAAGGAGAACATCTACTATCTTCCGCACCTTTAATAAGTTGGATGTCGAGGCAATAAGATTGCTTGTCGCCGGGTTGTCAGGTGATTTGAATTTTTGGGGACACAGTTGACTCAGATTGGTCCATGAGGCAGGAATGTAAGATCGAGTTCCGTCTGGCAGAACTAAAGTTAAATGTAAAATCTCTTTTCTGTGGAGCCAACCGAGAACGTCAAGAGATTTTCCTTGCAACGGGTGGTGGGCCTTGATAATTGTTACCCTTGATGGAAAACCGTCGAGGTGGGTAGTGTGTCGTGTTTTCCTTCGACAATATAGACCACAGCTATCTTCGGGAGATGATAAGCCGAAGGGTCAATGACGGCGGCATCCTGCGTTTAATCGGGAAATGGTTGAATGCAGGCGTAATGGAGGGAGACAAGGTGATATACCCGGATACGGGAGTGCCCCAAGGGGCGGTGATTTCGCCTGTCTTGAGCAACATTTTTCTTCATTATGTTCTCGACGAGTGGTTTGTAAAAGAGGTAATGCCCCGCACGAAGGGGCGGTGTTTTATCATCCGCTTTGCGGATGATTTTATTGTGGGATGCGAGTTGGAGTCCGACGCCAGGCGCATTATGGAAGTAATGCCGAAACGTTTTGGGCGCTACAACCTTGCATTACACCCGGAAAAGACGGTACTGATTCCGTTCGTCCGGCCCAAGTCTCATGACAAAGCAGGCAAAGGAAGAGGGACGGTTGACTTCCTGGGTTTTACCTTTTATTGGTCGAGATCACGCCAGGGATACTGGGTGATCAAGAAGAAAACAGCCCGGAAACGGTTATCCCGGTTTATGCGAATGCTGTGGCACTGGTGCAAGGAAAACCGTCACGAGCCACTGTGGGTGCAGTATGATACGCTTTGTAGCAAATTACGAGGGTTCTACCAGTATTTTGGTGTGCGTAGCAACTACAAAGCGTTGGAAACGGTTTTCGAATATGCCGAAAAAGCTTGGCGAAGATGGTTAAGCCGGAGAAGCCAAAACGGAGTGGTATTGTTTGAACAACTTCGGGCGAGCCATCCGCTTCCCAAGCCGAGGATAGTGCATAATATCTGAGACTGCGGGCGGCAAAGTTATGCGCCAGCCGGGGTGTCGCCTGGCTGGTTGACGGCTTGGTAAAAAGAGCCGGAACCGAGGAACCGTATGAGGGAAATCTTCACGTACGGGTCTGTGGGGAGGGCGCCGGGTAACCGGTGCCTTTACCCGGAAGCAGACCACCAGGGCCGTGCCGATTTTGGAAAACATCGTTTGATTGTAAGTTTTTGCATTTTAAGGAATTTTCTGCCTAAAGCCGGCGGTTGCTGAAACTGAGCGTTATGCACCAAATGGCAGACATCTCACCCCTTGACATATATTTATAATATAATTACAATATAATTATGAAAAAACTGATTTTCGAATGGGATGATCATAAAAACGCCTCTAATAAGCGTAAACATGGTGTTTCCTTTGAAGACGCGCAAACTGTATTTTTTGACGAGAACGCTATTGAATTTGATGATCCAGACCATTTCATTCAAGGGGAAAAATTCATCCTTTTAGGCTTAAGTCAAAGCCTTAAAGTTTTAGTTGTTTGCCATTGCTATCGCAGTGATGAATCTAAAATTCGTATTATCTCAGCAAGAAAAGCAACAAAAAAGGAGCAAGGAGTTTATTTCAGGAGGCCATGATGAGAAAAGAATATGATTTTGATAAAATGAAAGGACGAAAAAATCCTTATGCTAAACATTTAAAAAAACAGGTAACCATCCGAATAGGTGTTGATATTATAGAACATTTTAAAAATTTAGCAGAGGAAACTGGCGTTCCATATCAAAACTTAATTAATCTATATTTGCGTGATTGCGTTCAATCCAACCGTAAGCTTTCCTTAAATTGGACACCATAAGGTGCAGAACATCGGCGTTCAAGGGACGGCGAGGACTGCGCCGCCCATGACGACGGGCGTTAGCCAAGTTGAAGAATGTCTGAAAGAATACTTTTAACGATTGCCCTCATCATTTTTGCACTGCCAGTTGGCTTTTCGGCACAGGTGGGTTTTAATCGTGCAGCAAAAATTGGTATCGTATTGGTAATTGTTGGGATTGCATGCATTCTATTTTCACAATACATACTCCATGAAAATGCCACTTATGAGCTTTTTACTAAAGAATATGGTTCAAAAACAGAATCAAACAGAATATTTTTAAATATTTGGTCAGCAGGCATTTGGACTGCTGTTTTAGGAGGGTGTACACTTTTTATTGGCTCAGCCGCAAGGGCATGGAAAAAGCGTTCAGTCATCCTCCCTTTTCTCTTCAAATAAATTTGGCTAACCAGGCGTTTCACACTCGACCGGGAACCCGGGGCGGCCTTTTTTATAGACACTTTTGAGTTGAACGTGGCTGTAACCATAGCCAGTTTGGGTTCCCGGCCGGTGAACTTTTTGGTTATAAGGCTGAAATAATAAATGAGTGAATATTAGGTGAGGCTTCTGTAGATATCTTTGCGGTGGCCGATTTTGACAATCAGGATCAATAGGATATCATCTTGAATCTCATAAACAATCCGATAATCTCCGACTCGAATTTTGTGAAAGGGATTGTCTCCCTTCATCTTGGTTGTATCCGGATTCGGAAGGTTTTCAGCGAGATTGTCAATTGCCTTGCTGATGCGTTTTTGGTCAGGCTTGGAAATCTTCTTAAGCGCTTTTGCCGCAGACCTCTTGACCTCTATCCGATATTTCAAAGTTCGAGTTCCTTTTTCAGCTCTTCCCAGGGGATCGGTTCACCGGGCTCATTTTTAGCTTTCCACGCATCTTCTATATCAATTCGATCTTCTAAATCTTGCAACAATTTAAGCTCTTTCACGGAAACAATAGCGGCAATAGGTTCCCCCCGACGCGTTAGAACAAAGGATTCATTGCCAAACGCTACCTGGTTGATAATATTTGCGAATTTTTTTCTCGCATCAGCAGTTGTTATTTTTTTTAGCATGATAATCACCTCAATCGTTTGATATGTACAAATGGTACTTTATGTGCATATAGTACGCCATGAATTGTCTGTTGTCAACAGAGAATTTTAGTCAAAATATTAAAATCTTATAACATCCGCCTGGAGCAGACGGCAAGAATTTCGCGGTTTTTCGTAAAAGGCCCTGGGTAGCCCGAACTATGCCAGGGCCGCTGGTCAGGCGGGGCGTTGGAGAAAAGATAAGAATGAACAAAACCGATACTCATATTGAATGGCAGGATGGTGGTGGCGAGAGCGTCGAAATCGGCTATCTCAATCCTAATGGCCAGCAGTGTTGCGGTCACTGCGGAGTGCCTGGAACAGATCAAGGGCAATATGCATACAAGACTGAATGTACTTACTGTGGCTATGTGTATGGAACAAACGGGTCTGACATGTATGAGAGAAAGTGCCCCGAGTGCCAAAAAGGGGCACCCGGGATCAGGTATTGGCAGATTATCGAGAGCTGACATTATTTGGCAAATCGGGTGGGAAAGAGAGACAAAGCGGTACCCATCATGACAAAACGTAAGCGAAAACTCAGCCCCGCTGAAAAGGCAGAGAAGAAACGGCGACAAAAAGAATACATGACCATATTCATAAATGGAAAGCAAAAAAGGGTGAAGCGTCCGCCGACAATTGATGGAATGGATGCCGATGAATTCATCCGCAGAAACGCTGATCCAATATGGTTACATCAAAATGAAATGTGGGAGGACATGACCGACGACGACGAGTGATAATCTCCCAACCAGCGGCTGGACTTGAAATCGGGGGAAAAGCGGTTGTTGGTTTGCATCCTTTATCGTTTCCTCGCTTCAAGTCAGCCTTTTCGTTAAATGGCATAATCCAGAGTAGTTCAATGGGAAAATCCAAAAAAAAGATCATACACACCATCGTATTTCAAAACGGACCAAACGGCGGAAATCCTTGTCCTGTTGTCCTTGATGGAGATGACTTAACTGCGGAACATGGAAAACATCTAGCAGCAACATTTGGTGCAGAAACAATAATCATACTCAATCCAAAAGATTGTGATTCCGATTTCGGGCTAAGGTATTTTGTACCAAAGTACGAGATGGAGATGTGTGTACATGGAACCATAGCAGCAACAACCCTTTTAAAAAAGATGGGGCGTATCTCTAAAACGCCTGTGAAAATTGAAACAGCTCTCGGCCAAATAACAGCAGGGTATAAAAATGAAGGAGACGAATTGCGGGTAACAGTTTTTCAATTCCCTCCCAAATTCAGTGATCTTAATCCAAGAGCCGACGAAGTCTGTTCGGTTCTTCGCATCCCGCTAACTGCAATCGCCAAGGATCAGGGACCGATTGTGTCCGTATCGACGTCAAGACCAAAGCTTATTATACCAATTGCAAGCAGCGATATATTGAATGGGATTGAACCTGACTTCGAGATGCTTTGGAAATTATGCGACCAATATGAAACTACGGGTTTTTATCCTTTTTCTAAGGATGCCGCAGGGTCCTCGAACGTCTATTCGGCGCGCCAATTTCCAAAACGAGCCGGGTACAATGAAGATCCTGCCACGGGAGTTGCTGCCTGTGCCTTAGGAGCGTATCTGACCAGGTTCAACAGCTGTGATTCTGGGTGGCATTACTTTAATGTCCATCAAGGATACGCAATGGGGAAACCAAGCATTTTGGAGGTCGGCTCATACCTTGAAAAGGAATATATCACCAAAACCAGTGTCTCAGGTAAAGCGCATGTCCTCAGTGAAGAATCGCTTACTCTTCAAACCATTTAACAAGGCCAATTCAGGTGACGCAAAAATCCGCGCGGCTGATTGGCGCCGTTATTTGCGACACGATGTCGCTTAATTGAATGTATTAACAGGTGGTTATACCATCTGGAGAGTACCCGGCATGTTCCTGCCGGTCCCTACGTGGGCGTGCTGCCGTTGCGCTGATGACGGGGTGCGAAGCCCCACG
>CAZDAB010000156.1:0-7350 GCA_964502855.1 uncultured Desulfobacteraceae bacterium
TGATTGATCAAGCGCAACGAGGTTTTTTATTTTTTTTGGCGGTGAATCAAGGGCGCTAAAGAGTTTTCCGGGTAATGCGGGTCATATAAATCTTAAGCAGTATTTGCTCCTTGACCTTTTGACCACAAGGATATTAATCAGTGGCATTTCCATCTTAATTACTTCAACTTTACTATTCACAAAAAAACAGACCCTTTTGAAAAAAAACATGTAATGAGGCCTACAATGGAAAAGGTTGACGAATATAGAGTACTAATCGTTAAACACGATTTTAAAAGTCTGGACCAAAAACTAAAAAAGTTGACACCTCCTGAGACAGCCTTGCTGATGAGTGAATTATCAGATCGTCAAAATGTGGTTGTCCTTCAAATGCTAACGGATGACATAGCAGTTAACGTATTTAAATTTTTGCCGTTTGCAAAACTTCATTCCCTTTTAAAAGAACTCTCCAAAGATGAAGAACGCCTCGCGCGGCTAATCAACCGAGTGCCCCCGGACGACCGGACCAGTTTGTTAATTCAACTTCCTCCACAGACGGTTTCTAAATTCATGGGGTTATTATCGCCAAAGGAGTATGAAATTGCAATCAACCTCCTGAATTATCCTGAAAAAAGTGTCGGACGCCTCATGACTCCGGACTATGTAGCAGTGCACTCGGATTGGACCGTCCAGCAAGCTCTGGACTATATTCGAACACACGGACACGACAGTGAAACGCTAAACGTCATTTATGTAACGGATGAAAAAGGACGATTAATTGATGACTGTCGTATACGCCAATTGCTGTTGTCAGAACCTTCAAAGCCTATAGCGGCATTTTTAGATAAAAATTTTGTGGCCCTTAAGCCCAACAATAATCAAAAAACGGCTATAGAGACATTTCGTAAGGTCGGCCGTGTCGCTCTGCCCGTCATAGACAAACAACAACGGCTCATCGGCATCGTCACGATAGACGATGTGCTAAAGGTAATGGAACGTGAGGCGACTAAAGATATCCACAAGATTGGAGGCCTTGACGAACTTGATGTTGATTATATGAAAACGCCATTTTGGCAACTTATCAAAAAACGCGCCCGGTGGCTCATCTTTTTATTCATCGGTGAAATGCTGACGGCCACCGCCATGGGGCATTTTGAAAATGAAATTGCTAAAGCCGTTATTTTGGCTCTATTTGTGCCTTTGATTATCTCCAGCGGCGGCAATAGCGGGTCGCAAGCAGCCACGCTGGTTATACGGGCAATGGCGGTAGGAGATGTAAGCTTGCGAGATTGGTGGGCGGTAATGCGGCGCGAAACCTTTTCCGGTTTAACGCTCGGGATTATTTTGGGTGCCATAGGGGCACTCAGGATTACGATATGGGCGCAGTTTCTCCACGTCTACGGCGCACATTGGCCGCTGGTGGCCGCAACAGTAGGTTTGGCTCTTATCGGCGTTGTACTCTGGGGCACACTGGTGGGGTCAATGCTTCCGTTTGTTTTGCGTCGTGCCGGAGCAGATCCGGCTGTTTCTTCCACACCTTTTGTCGCCACATTGGTAGACGTCACCGGGCTGATCATTTATTTTAGCATGGCCGCATTGATTCTCCACGGCACCCTGTTATAATGGCTTCAAAAATCTAAATCCGACCGTCGGCCAGCTCCACGGTGAAAAGCTCCTGAACGCATAAATTTGTAAATAGCGGTATTTGAGCATATCTCAATGTCAGGGTCATTGTCTTGTGGCTTAACAACTCTTGAACGTCTTTCAAGCTCCCGCCTTTCATAAGCAACTGACTTGCAAACGCATGCCTCAAGTCGTGAAACTTGAAATTAACAATCCCGGCCTGCTTTTGATATTGACTCTGTTAAGGTTTTAATATAACAAATTTAAATATATTCTCTTTTGAAATCAATCGTATATCTCGAATCAGTTTCCATTATGAAACATTTCTTGTTCCGCTGACCTCATTTACTCCAGTTTTTAATACGAAAGCCATTGGATGGTTAGCCGGACTTGACAAGGCTACAACTTGGTACAAGGCTAAAAATGGGTTGAGAGTCTTACCGCCGAGACGCGGAAAAGGTGATGCTGGGAAATAATAACTCAAGTTTCGCACCCCAATATGGTTAAAAAAGCCTTTGACGTAAAAGGCCAAAATAAATTATTCGTTTATTTCACTTTCCAAAAGAGAATTTTTATCAAAAAAGAGATACGCCATGCATCCAGTTGAATTCATAATGTCGCTTCCTATTATTGTTCGAATTGTTATTATTGTGCTGCTTGCCGTTCTTGCTCACTTTACCGTTCAGGGCCTCAAACGACTGAGCAGGTGGATGCTTACTTTGAAACTGGAGGCTGATCCTTCGAGCACAGAAATCTTTATCCGTCGATATCCCAAGATTGCCACTGTGACCACTATCCTCGTCAGCGGTCTTACTTTTGTCATCTATTTCATGGCCATCGGGTTAATCTTAAGGGAATTTAATGTCTCTTTGACTGCTTACCTGGCAAGCGCTTCTGTTATCGGACTTGCTGTTGGTTTCGGGTTGCAGGGTCTTGTGCAGGATGTTATTATCGGGTTAACCCTCATTTTCTCGGATGCGCTCAGCATCGAAGATGTCGTGGAGCTGTCAGGGCAGGTTGGTAAAGTCGAAAACATCGGATTAAGATTTACGACGCTGGTCAATCTGCATGGCCAAAAGATCTATGTTCCCAACCGCAATATCACTATGATAAGCCGATTTCATCGAGGGGCTATCCGAGGGTATGTGGATATCCAAATTCCTGATGAAATAGAGGATAAAACGGCGACAGAGGCAGTTAAATCAATTGCTATAGGGTTGTACAATCAACAAAAGTCCATTATTTTGGAAAAGCCAGAACTCTTTGGTATAAAAGAAGCCAAAGGTGGCGACTGGCGCTATCTGCGGATCAAGTTTCGGATTTGGCTAGGTCAGTCCGCAATCATAGAGACCACATTCAAACAAAGAGTTATTGATTTCATGAAAAAGCTATATCCGGATTATGCGGATTGGATGATTACGATCGCGTATCGCGTTGAATAGAGCCTCTTCAAATCCAGTATTTTTAAGATATATTTAAATCCGAACATGGTGTAATCTTTTATACGTCCGAGTGGAAAAACGCGACATTCTCGCCGTGCAGACTTTGCGAAAATAGATCATGGCTGCCAGACTTCTGGCTTGACCACCATTTTAATTAAAGGAGGATACAAAATGAAACGAATAGCTCTATTAATCATGTTGACGGCATTTTTCGGCTTGGCTTTTCTGGTTGCATGTGGTGATCAGAAAGAGGCCGAAAAGTCTAAAACAGAAGTGACTTCAGCGGATGTAAAAAAAGAAGCAAAAGAAGCAATGGAAACTGCCAAAACCTATGCCCAGCAGCAAAAAGAAGAATATTTACAGCAGATAGAGGCCAAGATGAAAGAATACGACCGAGAAATGCAGGAGCTGCTGGCCAAAGCACAATCCGGAGCAACTGACCTGAAAGAGGAAAGCAAGGAACAATTTGATCAGAGCATGGAAGAGTTGCGCAATAAGAAACAGGCGGCCGCTGAGAAATTAAATGAACTAAATTCTGCAAGCGGCGAAGCCTGGGAGGACATTAAATCCGGAATGGAGTCGGCAATGGACGAACTGAGCAAAGCGTTTGACCGAGCGCGTTCGCATTTCAAGTCATGAAGCCAATCCACGAAAAGTATCACAATCGAATTCATCATCAGGCAAAAAAGTCTCTTTTTCCTGTTGGTTATGTGTGAAACAGATTCGGTCGCAAGAATTGGATAGCTCAATTTTTTGAAGTTTTGCCGGTTTACGTCTGAATCCCCGTCACCCATCATTTGGAGGAGTAGCGATGCACAGCGTGGAGAATACTGGAGCCAGTGACCGGGTGCGACGGTTCTTGGCACGGGCCTACTCACGGGCAGCGATCCCGTACTTGCTGGTGGGGCTGCTTCTGATCGTCGCCATTGTTGGTGGGGGCCGCGAAATCGGACATCACATCAATGCAATCGAGTCATGGATCACGAAGCTTGGCCCGTGGGGCGTGCTCGCTTTCGTTGGACTGTTCGCCTTGACGACGTCGTTCCTGTTGCCCGACACGGTGCTGTGCATCATCGCGGGCGCTCTCTTCGGGCTGGGCTGGGGCGTTGCGGCGGTCTTGGCGGGCAGTGTGCTGGCCGGGACGATGCAGTATGCACTCTCGCGAAAGCTCTTGCGGGCACGGATACATCGGATGCTTGCGGCAAAACCGTCGCTGGCTGCTATCCAACGGGCCGTTAGTCGTGATGAATTTCGCTTACAAGTACTCCTGCGCCTGACCCCGTTGAATCCTGCCACGATCAGTTATTTACTCGGCGCTGCCGGCGTCCGGTTCTCAGGGTTCCTGATTGCGTGCCTGGCACTCACGCCCAACTTGGTCATCGAGGTTTACTTCGGGCACGTCGGCAAGCACGCAGTCCGGTTGGCCGGCAGCGATGCACGAACCGCCCATCTGCATGATCTGGTGATCATTGGCGGACTTGCGGTGTGTGTCGCCGTGATGGTTCTCGTGTCGAGAATGGCCCGCAAGGCCGTCATGCGGGCCGTAGCCGAGACTGAGAAATCCGGGGAATCTAACCGGGGCCACCGAAATGACCTCCACCTAATTTCCGAACATGACGCTGCACAGGACGGGGAATCCGCCGGCGCTTCTTCCCCTCCCGTGCGCTGACCGTTCGGCGCGAAGAAACCAAAGTTCGCAAAAAAGGAATAAAAAATAACTGATATTACAAGCAAAAAACTGCCTACGGTTGAGCAAGTTGAAGAGATCATGAAAGACTGGGGAGAGTTTTCAGTTGAGGAGTTTGCAGTCCGTTTTCAATTGGAAAAAGATGTTATTGAGGCTACCGTAGAGTATCTCCGCAAATTGAAAAGAACGTCCGATGAACGTTCAATTCCAGTAATGGCATGTTATCGTAACGAAAAGCTGGAATCCATTGTCAGATGCGCTGGTTCACGACATGGTTATATGTGATCCAAAGAGTTAGTCTAGAGTCCGTCCATAAATGGTCTTTTTGCCCAATTTCTGGGTTATGCTCAAAAAATAATCCTCGAAATATCAAATATATGCCTGTGGTTATTTTTTTTGCATGCCTTGATCTTAAACAAAAATCCTTATTTATGGATGGACACGAGTCTATCATTTAGAAACCATTTAATTTGGAGGTATTAACATGAGAGAAAAACATTGCGAACTTTCGATATTTGTGTTCACGGTCACAACTGTTCTTCTATTGGGGTTTTTTATGCTTACAACCACGCAGGCATTTGCTGATGAGAGGTACAAAGGAAAAGACAAACAGAAAGAATGGCAAAAACAGAAAGGACAGGACAAGGAATATCAAAAACACCCAGGCGAAATGAAGCGAGAAGATCCCAAACATTACGAGGAGCAGGGTCGTCGTGACTACAAAAAACGTCCGGATTACTACGATCATCGGGGATACAGAGAACGCCCCTATGACAACCGTCGGCATTACGATCACTACGATCTTAAAGGGCATCGGTATGATTATCGCGGCCATTGGAGGTCTTGGGAGCAATGGGATAAGTACGCAAAAATACATCCACCCATATACAAACATGGAACATATTACCGCGAAGGTGCGCATTTAATGTTCAGATTTTGTGAACCTGGGACCGGTAATTGTCTCTTTTTTTCAATTGGAAGGTAATCAGCAGGATGTGAAAATCAGGGAAATGGGCGCTGGGATATGATCATACGAACAATAGAAGGCTTGGCTATGTCCCGCTCTGTTTAATGGGCAAGTGGTCAAAAAGTGATAACAGTAAACCAAGGCAGGAGTTCCGTTAATGGGTTCCTGCCTTTTCGCAGATGACTGGTGAGACTGTCGTCGAAAAACCCAAACAAAGCTATTTGTAAACTTTTAAGCATCTGATATAATTATATATAAGTTTTACAAAAATATGGAAATCAGACTTTTTTGACAGTTTCGCTATGTATCTTTTTACTTAGAAATGCATTCAGAGGTTGTGATATCGAAATTTGAGGATTGAACTGTTAAGAAATGGTTCGCCCCCGTCCTGCGATTCTATCAACTCAAAGATCTTTACTTCGTTTCCCAAAAAAAATGACTGCAAATTAACTGCAAACGTGTTGATTTGCCGACAAAATATTGACAGTGCTCAAAAGGGGGTTTGTTCTGAACCAACTGAAATGATTGATAATGATATGGTGGGCCGTATTGGAATCGAACCAATAACCTACTGATTAAGAGTCAGGTGCTCTGCCTAGTTGAGCTAACGGCCCACAAATTATCACGGGAGTCGATTTCGTATCAACTTTAAAATAAGTTGTCAATTTTTTTTATCGTCATTTTTCAATCGCGGTCTTTACCTTCGCCACGGGGGGAGTTCTCTCTTTTGTTTTTTGTGCTTTTTTAAATCTTTATTCCAGGCGGTCTCTTTGCTTTTCTTTTTTCCCCGAGACGCCTTTTTACGGTCATTTTTATCCTTTAGATCCATAATAAAACTGCCCGGAAATTTCTGTTCGGTTTTTTCTGCCAAAGCCTCTTTTATTATGGCGGCCTCCTTTTGTTTGGGCAGGGCAGGGCCTGTAAAACAATCTGTCTGGATAGAATCGGCCAGGTATAGCGTATCTCCGGCTTCATAAAATAGCGTCCCTTTTTCAAGGGATTTCCGGGTCTGGACCGTGAGGAGTACCGGCATCTGGTCTTTTCGTTTCCCCATCCTTTCCGCCATTTCAGGCACAGATGAAAGGATCACATGGCCAAAGCCCATAGGGAATATCCCTTTATCCAGAACAAATGGGTACGCTTTTCTCCTCACACAGGTATAAAGGAGCTTGGGAAGGGTTTGGGCCGGGTTGTTCTCGGGCAACTTATCACGATCTGTTGCACGTATATAATTGTCTTTTATTTCAACAGGAGGATGCGACAGGGTAATAAGGATTTCATCGATATGTGATCTGCGAATATATCTTAACCCTTTCTCCTCACAGACAGCTTTTAAAAATTCCTTGATTTTTACAAATCCATCCCGGTCCGGGACCAGGCCGAAATCAGCCGGTTTGTGTCCGAGGATATACGATATGAGCTTTGACAATCGTTTTAGGGTTCTTTGTTGTGTCATTATCAAAAAAGCTTGCTTGACCTGATAAATTGTGTCTGTTACTTTCAACGAAATCATTAGAAAAAGTCAACAGATTTATTTAAACCTAAATCGAGCGATTGTCTTTGATTACCTTTTAACATTTGAAACGCTCAATTTAGGTTAAACATGGAAAGGATAATGAGACAATGAATCGAGAAAATTCTAATAAACTTTT
>CAZDAB010000157.1:0-7319 GCA_964502855.1 uncultured Desulfobacteraceae bacterium
GTCGGCTGTAAAATCGATTAGATGCCGATAGCGAACCCTTTTAACAGACCGAATTCTCTGTATTTTTAGAAAGTTTGCTAATTCGTTGAGCCTGATGGTTAAAGCCTGGATGGAACGCGCCGAGAAATCGGCCAACTGACAGTATGCAAGAAACTGGCTGCAATACCGATGGAGCATGATGCCACCTCCTTGTCGCGCCATAGCTTTTCAGCGAAGGCGGACCGTTAATCATGCTCCATCATTAAACACCCATTAATAAAAGGCAAATTGCGCTAACTGCGGGGTTTGTTGGTTATCATGCAACTGCTGTATCAAGCGACCGTCACCTGATTCAATGCCTTGTATATATTGATTTGAACATGGTGCGTGCCGGCGTGGTCACCCATCCATCAGAATGGAATTTTGGCGGGTATAATGAAATCCAAAAGCCCCGTGAGAGGTATGCATTAATTGATTACAAGCGGTTAATGGATCTTTTGCATATGTCAACTATTGACGAACTTAGGAGCTCTCACAAAAAATGGGTTGAAGAAATCCTAAAGGCAAAAAATTATGTTCGGGAGATCAAATGGACTCAGAGTATCGCCGTTGGAAGTAAAATTTTTGTCGAAGGAATAAAAGAGAAACTCGGTATTCGGGCAAAGGGCCGCAAGGTTAAGGGATCGAGAGATTTGTATCATCTTCGGGAATCGCAAGCTGCTTACAACAGCAATTTTACCTCCGAAAATAGTGTGTTAAGAGAAAAAACACCTGTTTTTGGAACGTTAATTCATAAATTTCAATAAGTTCGCGTGGGCGACCCCAGACCCACAGACCCCACTTAACGGCTATTCTGCTGGCGCTCCATAGCCGCAATTGAAGGTTAGCGGCCAAACCATCGAGAATCTGTCTTAAGGTAGGCATTTATTAATCTTAAAATCAATTTCCGCAGCCCTTATTCCATCAGCTCCCGCGCCGTGCGTACTGCGTCGGCGATCCCTCCCGATCGTGCGGACAGCCCGGCAAGCCGAAGGTCTACCACATCGCGCGGCAGCTTCGTGAGAGTCAGCGCCGCCCGCTCACGCAGGAGCTGCTCGGATGAGTTTTCTATGACATGGGCCGCCGGCTCCACGGAGGCTGCCACCGGCACGCCAGCCATCATCGCAAGGAAGGTGGCGGTTCGCCAGGCCGGTTCGGTTCCGGCAAATTTGAAGACCTGCTCCCAGGCAAGCGGCAGGATGGAGGGCCCATACTCGATGTGCGCGCGCATCTCGTACTCCTCCCATATCCCAGTAATCCCGGTGACGGTGGCCCGGCGCCCGGCCAAGTCGATGCCGTTGATCTCGGCAATCACCTTGCCGAACAGGCTGCGATGGGTGGCCCAGCCCTGCAGAATTTCGGCGGTTATCCGGACCCGCCAGTCAGGGTCCGGGGCGTGACGCTTGGCAAGATTGCTGAAATCGCCACCCCGGCGGAACAACTCGTCACGCACGGTTTTATAAATCGTGCCCTCTAGCTGTGAAAGTACGCGTACATCCTTTTCTGTTACCATCTTCTTTCCTCCTAAACATGAGCCCGGCAGCAAAACCGCTGCCGCCCCCATCATCACAATAAACCGGCGCCGCGTCACGCACATGGACATCAGATCCATGTCATCTCCCACCAATGGTCGCTCGGGGGGGTGCGCTGGGAATTCGTGCCGCAATGAATTTCGCCCTGGCCCACATGATAGGTTAAAAAATCGTCGATGAAGCGCACCGTCCGCGCATGGGGCGAGAGCTTGGTGCGGATGTCCGCCTTGAACCGGCAGCCGGCCGCCCTCCTGGGGCCAAAGGGTTTGGGTACGCACAGGTGAAGATCCGCGCCCTTGGTGATGACGAGCATGTTCACCGACCCCGCGGTATAGGCGATGAAGCGGCTGCCGTTTTTTTGAAACAGTACGGGCAGGTGGATAAAGTCACTGTCCTGCAGATCAAGTTTGACTTTAAGCTCGTCGTTTCGCACCGCATCGATGATTGCCTGGGCCTCGGTCTGCCAGGTTCGAAAGGATGCGCCGCCCGCGCCCTTGATTGCACCACAGGTGCGTAGCGGGTAGCTGTCGCGAAGCCGGTGGGCGGTATCGAAGGGATTTCTCCGATTCATGTTGATGCCGTGAAAGAGGGGTGTGGAATTCGGCTGCGCTCTCACGATATCCAAGGCAAGCCGCGGGCTCGCGATCACCACCTTCCAGCCGTGGCTCCCGCCCGCTCCCGGCAGGAAACAGACAAATTCGTCCACGTGACCCACCACCAACCAGTTGGTGTCGATGGGGAACGGATCCTGCACCACCTGTGCGGCCAGCAGGGCGCGGACGCGCGCGTGCATGCGTCGCGACGGCGCACCGTGGCCTTTGGTGTCGTCCCCGAATACCACCCGGCCGAAAGGATAGTTCCGGGCGGGTTGACCATGCGCCCCCGAATGGGTGAAAGGGGGGGAACACTCAAGGTTGCCGAAACTGTCGAGGGAATTGGCGGCGGTGGTGGGCGCAACGGCCTCCAGAAACCCATAGTCCCGGTCCAGCAGTTCGCGTTTCGGATAGGAATCGATTTCCGTGGTCCGCGGATCGGGCGGGCTGGGCGCCCCCCGGTCGAGAGCTGTGCGCAGGGTGGATGGCGTGGTCCAGGAAGCGGCGCCCGCACGCGGCATGGCGGCAAAGCCCGGTTCCATGCCATCCTGCATCCATCGGTCGCCGTTGTAGGTGGCGCCCGTAGCTTCCTGAAGGGCGGGCAGGCTCGCTCTGGTGGTGAGCACCCAGTTGATCCTGCTGCGGAGGCTGCCATTGTCACCGGTGTTCACCACGTAGACTTTCTCCGTCTGGTTGCTGTGGTTGAACATGATCCACGGCGCCACACGCACCTCGGCTGTTTCGGTGCGCGCCGAGGTGCCGTTCACCTTGATATCAAGGGTAACGGTCAGCTTTCCATTGAAACCGCTGTGGGGGTATTGCAGGGCTTCCATGGCAAAGGCAATGTCGGCGGATCCGCCCAGGGTCGCGTTGTCGAGGGTGTGGGATGCGTGTGCGGGCCCCACCACTTCAGTGCCTGCGGCGGTGACCGGTGTAATAATGCGCAGCTTATTCGCATCGGACACCCGCAATTCCGCGGTTACATTCGCGGGCAGGGCGACGCCGGCCGGGTGACGGCGGACATGCAGCGGTGCGAGGTCAGGCAGGTCGCTGGCGGTGTCCACTGTTGGATTTTCGAAGTCCCGCTCCTTGGCTGCGTCCCGATCGTCGTTGTCGTTGTTGAAAAAGACGATGGCGCCGTGTCTGCCCGCGCCTGGCGTCCAGGGTGTGTTATGGCGCCAGTCGTTGTCCACGGTTCCGTCACGATCCGCATCGACATGCAGGTGCAGATTGACGGGCTGAATCCGCAGTTCGATTTCGGTGGTTGACCCGTGGGGAACGGCAACGGCGGCGTTTTCAGCAGGATCGGGGCTGTGAAGGTTCTTGCGTGCCCGGATACGATAGGTGTTCGCGGCAATGGGGCGCCATTTGGCCCAACCGTTCGGGTCGGTCAGTTTCATCCCCTTTCCTAACACCGTCACCTCGATGCCCGCCAGCGGCGTGGTTCCGTCACTGGCGTTGAGTACGCGCACATGCAGGTTGGTATGCTGGCAGCGTGCACAGTCATCCCGAAGCACGTGGTCGTCTCCGGTATGCGCGCTCGGCGATGTCGGAGCGGTGTTAGTCTCTTGGCACATGATTTGTCATCCAATCCCGAGATTGACGAGCACGTGTCGAAGGTATGTCCGCGCGCGCTGCTCCAGGCGGGCCGCCCGTTCGTTGGGATCAGGCCGCTTCGGATCGTCAAGCGTACGTGAAATCCATGGGTAGAGCGGATCTTTCGCAAAGCCCGAACCGACGATGAAGGCCATCACGGGGAAAATGGCTATCCCGCGGGGGGCGGTGACACCCATCTCCTCGGCCTGGTCGATGGCTTGGGTGATCATGCGGCGGTGCGGCTCCTGCCCCAGTGTCTCTATCTTCTGTGGATGTGCCCGGCTGAATGCGTCGAACAGCCGGTCCTCCAGCCCCTCCCTGTGGAAGGGCGTGTCGTCTGCGGCAAGCCGTTCGATGCGAGCCAGTGCTTGATGATTATATGTGTTGCCGGGGCCGGAGATGCGCGCCAGGAAATCACTCGCTTCCGCGTGCAGTTGTTTTGCCGCAAGCATCTGGCGGTCGGGATTGTCACATTCTATCAGCTGCTTAGCGCCGGCGGGCAGCAAAGGATCCTCGTCGAAATAGCCGCCGAACAGGAACATCAGTTCCAGCCACAGTCGCACGGGCCCGCGCAGGGTGTAGCCGTGCTCTGCCGCGCTGCCGATGCCGAAGCGCACGGCCTCTATCATACCGTCCGGACCGAGAACCGTTGCATGGTTCGGCGAGCGCTTCGTCAAGTGCGCGACCATGTCGGTTTCGTATCTCGTAAGTGCTGCGGCCTGTAGAACCTCTCGTTGGGCTTCAGATATCTTCA
The DNA here is from genome assembly GCA_964502855.1 of uncultured Desulfobacteraceae bacterium. Classification (GTDB taxonomy): domain Bacteria; phylum Desulfobacterota; class Desulfobacteria; order Desulfobacterales; family UBA11574; genus S5133MH16. The sequence goes on from CAZDAB010000157.1 coordinate 4,494, forward strand.
GCATGAAACATCCCCATCAAACAGGTCCGGCGCCATTCGCGAACAGGAGGGGGCGGACCACGCCGGTACTGATTATTGAGCCAATTTCAAAACGCTCCATTGTTTTTACCACCTTGAAAGTGGGTGGTGGGGAACTAAGGTCTCGCGCAAAAACACTGCTTTTTAAGGGTGCCCGAAAAGTATTGTTTTAATTATAGATAGGGACTTGCTTTCTGTCAAGAAGAATAATAATCAGTTCAATAGTTGCTCAGGCCGAAGGCCGCCCTAACAAGCTAAATTTATTGGTAATAAGCAAATTTTATGTATCCATCTAGTATGAATGCTGTCACCCATTAAAGGGTCAATCAAGTAAAAAAGCACCTCTCTCTTAAAAAAAACTGGTCATTTTTTCTTGATCTTTACTCACAACAGCGCCACCTTGTTTTCGTCCTGGTTTGCACCCGTTATTTCGTTTTATCGGTTCTCGGTCACATAGTGATCCGCACGAGTCACCCATCAGGTTCAAGGGTGATATTGGGGACATCCATTGGAATATTGGTTAACAACTGATTGTGATTGAACTATAGAAATTCAATGACATGGAAAGCCCCTATAGAGACCCTTGGTGCCTTACATCATATAATAGCAAGGGAAATCGAACGGCAAAAGATATTTTATGATAATAATGATCATAATAATTTTTTAGAACGGCCTGGCAATATTTTGACCTATAATAAAACTTTTTGTTTTGCATGGGATATAGGGGACATCCACTTCTTGGTGAGATGGTGCGCTCTGCATGCCTATGGCTATTTTGACAATCATGCGGTAACGTGAAGTAATTATTAATTTGCGGGAATCCCCACAAGGGAAACCTTAGCGGAGGCTTGAGCCGTGTGATGGGAAACTATCACGCACGGTTCTTAGGGGGCTTGGGGCTGGCAACAGCCCCCGGCTACCCGGTCTTGATGGAAACAATATCCTTGACATGTATGCATGAATGATGCATATTGATGCACATGAGGACGACATTAAACATAGATGACCAAATGCTGGAACAAGCATCCCAATTGACAGGGATCAATGAAAAGACGACACTTGTTCGACTTGGTCTAGAAGCTCTGATTGCACGGGAAAGCAGCAAGCGGTTAGCCCAATTAGGTGGCTCGGAAAGGAATCTGCGCCCAATTCCGCGTTGCCGATCAAAGGCACCATAACCGTGGTGCTCGTGGATACATCTGTTTGGGTCAATCATTTTCGGCGTGGAGAGCCTCACCTCTCGAAGCTTCTAATGAATGCGGAGGTTGCTTGTCACTCTTTTATTATTGGCGAGCTTGCTTGCGGTAATATCGGTAACCGCGCTGAGATTCTAAATTTGCTCCGATCCCTTCCTTTAGCCCCAGCCATCAATTTGGATGAATATCTGTATTTTGTTGAACGGAACCAATTACATGGAATAGGAATAGGTTTCGTCGATGTACATTTATTAGCGGCAGCGAAGTTGGCCGGAATGCCATTGTGGACTAACGATAAAAAATTGAGTCATGCCGCATCCAGTTTAGATCTGTCTTACAGCATCAAACGCTATAAAATCAAAAGATAACAAGTCATTGGAGCTGATCTGAAAAAGCTGGCGCTTTTTCAGATCAGCTCAATTCTGCGTTAGCCATCGTTATTTAATTCTTATTTGACTTGGCAAGAATTAGAATTTGACTTATTCTTGTTCTTAAGTTCAGCTTATTTAAGAGCGAGGAGGTATCACATGAGAAATATCGAGATCGATGATGAGGTGTTTGGCTATCTTCAAAGCAAAGCAGTCCCGTTTGTTGAGACCCCTAATTTAACACTTCGTAGGCTATTTAGTCTGAACGGCAAACCAGCAAAATCTGAAAAGTCCCCTTTACAAATAATACAGGATCAAAAAATTGGACAGGTAAGAAAAAAACGACCAAAGGCAAACTTACCTAAACTTGTTCAAGTTGGTCTACTTCAGGAAGGGCAAGCGCTATATCTTCTTGATTATCAAGGAAAAAAGATGCCGGGTTACGATTCAACCGTTTCCGGTAAGAACCTTCTTTGGAACAATGAACTATTTTCAATGAGTGAGCTTGCTAAAGAATGCTTGAAAAAAGAAGGTTTCAGCAGCGAATCGGTACGTGGTCCTGCCCATTGGGCTAATGGTGATGGGATCAGTGTCAAGGAATTATGGAAGCAGTATCTCAAGACATATTAGATTATCAGGAAATGGTGCAATGTGAACGGAGGTTAAAAAAATGGCAAGAATAGAAGAATTGACAAATGAGATCCAGCAGCTTAGCCGGGAGGAACTTGCTGCATTCAGGGATTGGTTTCGAAAGTATGACTCTGATGAATGGGATAAGGAGATTGAACAGGACGTTCTATCTGGCAGACTGGATAAACAGGCAAAAGAGGCAATTTCGGAGCATAGCGCTGGAAGGACGAAAGAGCTTTGAAACATTTTGCTACAAGTTCTTTCTGGGGAAATTATGATCAACTACCTCTGAATATCCAGAAGATGGCAGACGAATATTATGATCGCCTGAAATCAAACCTTCGACATCCCTCCCTGCACTTCAAAAAGATTGGCAAATACCGCTCTGTGAGAGTTGGCCTTCACCATCATGCGCCTGCGGTCGAAATACCCGAAGGATTGGTGTGGTTCTGGATTGGAACACATGACCAATACCAGAGAATGATTAAAAAAGAGGGCTATCGGGATAGGGAGTAGCCTCACGGCTACCCCCTCCCACACCACCGGACGAACGGGTCATGTATCCGGCGGTTCGGCTGGTCAAGGCAGGCGCAAATGAAACGATATCTGGCCTG
>CAZDAB010000158.1:0-7169 GCA_964502855.1 uncultured Desulfobacteraceae bacterium
TTCTCCACCCTTGTTGTCGATATTACCAGCGACAACTATCTGACAACATTTCCAGCACCCCATATGGTGCTGAAATCAGACTGGACATATTATGCGCGCGTCCGATTCTATGACTTCTATGACACCGCATCAGACTGGTCTAACCCTGTTGAGTTCACGACCACTTACTTTGTCGAGGATCTTAACTCAAACGGCATTCCTGATGCTAACGAGGTGGATGACACCGTTGATTTAAATCTTGATGGTATTCCAGACAACGATCAGCCCGAGATCATTAAGTGCGTTCAGGCAGTTGACGGGTCGACCTATATCGGAATTGAAAAAACTTCGGATGCCACCATCCAAATCCAAGGCATGGAAATGATTGATCCCGATACGATTCCCGATACTGCCAACAGGCCGGACAATGTTATCTTTGGTCTGGTTTCCTATCGTCTGCTCGTGAACCCGCCGGGTGCCACTGTCACGGTAAAAATCTATTTTTCAGAAGAAATCTTCGACTCTGACACTTTTTTTAAATACGACACAATCAACGGCTGGCATGACTATTCAGAACACACCACCTTTAATGATGACGGACACTCTGTCACTTTGGAACTAAAGGATGGTGGCGATGGTGACAGCGACGGATCTGCCAATGGGGTAATCATAGATCCAAGCGGAATTGCCGAGTCCGGGGGTAGCTCATACACCGTTACGGGCTCAAGCAGTGGTGGCGGCAGTGGATGTTTTATCGCCACCGCGGCTTTTGGTTCAAAATTTGAAAAACATGTGCGGCTTTTACGACGATTCCGTGACATTTATCTTATGCCCTCTAAAATCGGCCGTGTTTTTGTGAATGCCTATTACCGGTACTCACCACCTGTTGCTGACTTTATTGCCGATCATGACACCCTGAGGGCGATGGTACGTTGGAGTCTTATACCCCTGATTGGTCTTAGCTGGATGTTACTGCACTTGGGCATAGCACCTACCCTGCTGATGCTGCTTCTGATGAGTTTAACCATGTTGATCTTTTACAGAAAAATAAGCTTCGAAAGGCGGTGAACAAACAATTCTCTCATAAATATAGTGTACCACAGCCAAATGGCGCACGATCCATCCAGCTGTGATACACCGGCGAAAAGGGACGGCAACGCAGTCTGCCGTAAGCTGCTACTAACAAGTCGGCTTCTGGCTTAAATATGCTGTGTTATCTATCACGGGCTCGAAGTCCCGGCAACGGCGGGAAGACTTCACCCTTAAGTGCCTTGTTAAAGCGAAGCGGAAATCCCGCTATCGGAACAGATGAAAGCCTCGGACTCATGCAAAATCTAAATAATAGCGCATAAAAGGAGGTGATAACATCTGGGTTATAATCTGAAACTGTACGTTTCTTGAGTGGTACGTGACTGCACACGTTGTGCAGCAATCCTGTTAAAATCAGAGAAAAAAAGAGAAAAATAAAATGAAAAAAATATTAATTACAACACTGATTGTGGTATTTCTTGCTGCTGCAACACCCGCATCAGCAACATTCACCGACAACGGTGACGGAACAGTAACCGACGATGTCACGGGGCTTATGTGGATCCAGAATGACAATTCAACGCCTCTAGGGAAAGATGCCGCATGCGCATATTGCGAGGATCTAATGTTCGCCGGTTATGATGATTGGCGTGCTCCCACCATGGAAGAACTTCAGACTACCATTGATTACCGGTATGATACTCCAGCTGTGGACGGAAGTGTATTCGACACTACAACTGTCGGTGCCCAATACTGGTCCAGTACTCCATTACCGAGTATTCCCATGTATGCTTGGGGTATTTACACTTCAAGAGGAATCGTCGATATCCTTTGGTCAAATTCATACATTCGCTGTGTTAGAGGTGATGTGCTCGAGACCTCCTTTGTTGCCAACGGAGACGGTGAAACGGTCACGAGCAACGACGGCCTGGTGTGGTCCAAACAGACTAGTAACACCAGTATGAGCTGGGAAGAAGCTAATGCCTATTGTAATACTCTTGAAGCCGGTGGAATGAGTGACTGGTTCCTTCCTACGGCGGAAGAATTACGTACGCTCGTAGCGTTTGATAAAGTTAACCCGGCGGCTGATACGTCACTCTTTGAAGTCCCAGCAGGTACTGCCTACTATTGGACAGCCACAGAACAAGCCGGCCAAACAGGAAATGCTTGGCAAATAAAATTTGAAAACGGTTACACAGCCCCTGCAGACAAAACTTCTGCCGGATGGGTTCGGTGTTCACATGAAGCGCCGCCCGAAAACTTCTGCGAATGCCTGGATTGCCCTGTTTGCGAGCCTGAAATCAAGGAGGTTGAAAAAATCGTTGAAGTTCCTGCTGAATGCCCGGCTTGCCCGGCTTGCGAACCTGAAATCGTCGAGGTTGAGAAAATCGTGGAGGTACCGGTTGAGAAGATTGTTTATGTGGAATCTCCCTGTTCCGATGGAAACTGCGATTTAGCCGGACTGACAACTTACAGTCAACTCAAAGCAAAACAAGCGGAGCTCTACAAAGCAATTAAAGAGCTAAAGAAGTGCCATGTGGCTGCAACCCGCGCCATGTATAAAGCTCGTGAGGCTGAGCGTAAGGCACTCATGGCCAAAAAGAAAGCCGAGTTAGCAGCCAAACTGAAAGCCAAGAAGGACAAAAAATAAATAGTCTGTGTTACGCTGGTTCATTATGAGCCACTCTGGTTTCTATAACCGGAGTGGCTCAATTTAGGTATAAAGTTCTCCCGAGATTGTACCGATAACAAAAAAAACATGGGCGTGAAAAAGCAAACTTATCGAAAGAGTGGAACGCAAATCCTCCGGCCTGACACTGATGGGTTGCGGAGCTGCCCGACAAGTGGACAGGCTGAACACGAAATCGCCCGCTCTTTCATTGAAAGGATGGGCCTTTTTCTTACAGGAGGTAATGAATCGTGAAATTATTAATCTATTTTGCCATGTTTACTGCGTTTACTCATTTCTTCCCGTTTTATTCATTAATCATCTTTTTTGGAATATCATGTGGGGTTCTACTCGCACTGGGTTGGGATATGACAGTAGATATGATAACGATTCGCAAAAATCAAAAAAGCTGAGCGATCTGAATGAATTATATTCCAATAATCAATACATGGACAAGCCTTCCCCTGCTTGTAAAAATTGTACCGTATCGGGTATGACATTTCACGATGCATGACGTTCGGTCTTAATCCGAGCTATAGTCTGCTTTTTTTTCGCCTCTCTTTGTAAACAAGTTCTAATTTTTCTATTATGGCATCGGTCACAAATTCCTGGACAGTTATTTCTTTTTCAGCACAAAAAACCTTTACTCTTTTAATCAACTCTTTCTTGAGGCTGATGTTAAGCATATTAGGTTCTGCATTTCCAGTATTTGGTTTCTTTTCCATGTGTTACCCTTTCATGCAAACGTGGCGAAACGATTCTCTAAAAGCCATTATTTCAGGCCGGCTCCATTTAAGTTTAAGTAAGGCCTTTGTGCTTCAAAATTTTCCTTTTAATTTGATCGAGTTTCCCATTAGGAACCCTCTTAAAGATTGTCAGGTTTGCAGATGATCTCTTTTAAAAACTCTATTTTAACATAAGGTTGCAAAAATTCAACCTGTTGAATTAACCAAAATCCACCGCCTAATTTTACGAATTCCTTTATTAATAAGGTTCTATGGCAATTTTGCTTGCACCCAAGTATTACATCTAAATCTTTATAAACCTATGGTTTATAATACTTCTACAATTTTGGTGGTGAATTTAGGTTAAATGTAGGGTATGGTGTCATATAATTTTACACCGACTCCCTTGGGGTCGACCCTTACAATTTTGCCTGTTATTTTTATAGAGATTTTTGAATCGGGATGGAAAAAACTTATGAAAAGTTCATCACCAGTGGATAAATCCGTTTCGGTTTCTATAAATAGTCCCTCAGCACTTACATTTTTTATGAAATCTCTAAAGTAGCATTGATCAGTTTCACAGATTGCATAAATGGAAGAATGTCTCCTATAATATTTCCTTTTGTCAACGAGTTTGGATTGTCGCCTTTTCTCCAGGCCTTTCAGGAGTTTTTGTATTCCCGCTTCGGATATACTGTCCAGAAGTTTTTGTATTTCTTCTTCGGACATATTAGAAATTATTATAGATAGTTGATCATGGACTTCATTTATGTCCATTTTATTAAAATTATTTTCCATAGAGAAAATGCCGCCTTAATTTTAGTTGTAATTGTCCGGAAATTAGGGTGTTTTCTGTTTCCCTATAAGTTGTCTTAGTGGCATCGGCAACGAGTTGATTTTTTTACTCAAACTTGGAAGCACATGCCTATGTGCGATATCAACCACTGAGTATTTGTCCAGGTTCAACAATTGCGTATACTCATCCAGAAAGGTAATCGGCAATTCCTTCTCAGACTTGCCCTGATATACCTCATAGCAAAGGCGGGAAACATAAAGAACAGTGACATTATCTCGTATTTCCTCCGGAATATTGTTCGGGGGGGAGAATTCCGGGTAAAACTGGAATTCAATACTTTTCCAGACAACATCCGGCAGATTCCATGACTTTAATAAAAGCCCTCCGATCTGAGCCCAATCCAGGCTATCGATAAACATTCCCAGTTTAGGATTCTGTTTTTTTAGCAAAAGAACGACGATTTGGCCAAGATTGTGCATTAATCCGATGGTGGACAACTGTACCGGTTTACCGATCCGTGTTTCTTGAGAAAGTATGAATGAGATGTGCGACATGGCCACGCAATGGGAATGTAATTCCTGGAAACTCGGAATATCCGGCATAGTTCTGCGAACACCTTCGGCAATGACCAACTGGTACAACTCGTTAAAACCGAGCAAAACAGTAGCGTGGTGAATATCGGAAATCTTTTTCTGAAACCCATAATAGGCTGAATTGATTGTTTTTAAAACAATACCCACGAGAGAAGGATCTTTCGTTATCTGTTCGGAAACTTCCTTGGACGAGATTCGATCGCCCATCAAATCATTAGCCAGAATCGTAGCGAAAGCCGGCAATTTGGGGACTTTTTTCAAAATATTTTGAACCAGTTCCGAGTGTTGAACCTCGGTTATGGTTTTAGTGCGCTCGCGATAAATATCCTCCATCAGTTGAATGTTCTTGTCGGCAAGTTTCTTCTCCTTTTCCTCAAGCCGGCTGATTTGTTCTATAGCGAGCTTATTTAAATGTTTAAAGAAGAACAGTTGGGTTTTCGCTTCAAGGGCATCCAATGTTTTTTCATTCACAGCCATAACGCTGGACGGTTCAGCAGCTACGGCAGATGCCGTACACGGAACCTGCCGAATAAAGTCAATTCCACCAACCCATTCACCCGGGTGTAAAAAGACACCCCCTTTGGTCTGTCTGTGACTCCCTTTGACAATGCTTATCTTTCCGCTCAGAATTACATAAATCGTCTGGTCGATATCACCTTTTTTTATTAAGATATCACCAGTTTGTATTTTTTTAATAGCCGCCAGCCCGTATAATGTGTTTATTTCTTTTTCACTAAGCCCATTAAATTGAGCAGGTCGGTTATTCCGATTTTCTTTCACTAATTTCTTCATATAATTTTTTACAAGTTCGTTGGCCCGGCGCCGCTTGCCATTTTAAGGACACGCGTTGTGTTTACAAAAAACCGTTCCTCAATAACTTACTCGATTTATTCTACTTATAGCGTCATAGAAATCCGGAGATCTTTAATTATTGCCCATCCATAAATCTATAATGGGCACAAATTAAGTTTCCAATGCAGAAATTAGCAATTTTTCGCAAGGTCAAGGAAATCAAGGAATTACGCGGAGGCGTACAAGTGGTACGCCGCACAAGTAATTCCGCAGATTGACGCAGAGATTGCGGAAAAGGGCAATTTCTGGATGGAAACTAATTAAGATGTTGTCTAAGTTGTTTACAATAAATTTTATTTTAACATTTTCTGAATATAAAGGAAAGATTTAGTTGAAATAGTTCAGAACTTTTCCCGAACACCCTTCAGAGCGTTTTGACGGAATTATATGTGATTTCTTATAAAGGTGGAATTCCCTCAGATAGCCGGCGGAGGATATCCCAATATGCGCCGCGATGGCCGCGTTTGATCGCCTCAGTCAGTTCCGGGTTATCATTGTAATTGTAATTCAGATTCGCGTCTGTCCGACGACCGAGAAGAAATCTCGGGTCAGCACCAACCATTTCATGCAACCAATCTTCCACATCTTCACCCAAATTTGCATCACAGTAATAAACCGGACGAAGCAAAGATTCATTATCCTTTAGATCTCCAAAAAGACTGGGGTTATCCCTTAAGTTTCCTTTTGATGCGTCTATGATTTCTCGTCCCAGCCGCGTGTCCGGATAAAGCCTCACCCCGAGACTGATACCCACGCGTTCCGGCTTGATTTTTTTCATAAGACGAATCGTTGCTTCAATGGATTTTTTGGTTTCACCGGGAGACCCAAGGAGCAAATCGAACATGCAAATGATATTATGGTTACGGCAAATTTCTCGAATTCGAATCAAATCATCTGATTCATATCCATGACCGAGTCGGCGCAGCATGTTATCATCCCCATGGTCGGCTCCGAAATCGATTCCCACACATCCGGCGTCACGCATCACAGTCGCCAACTCTTCGCTAAAATACTCGGGAGAACAATATGCATACCATTTAATTTTATTTCCCAGACCTGAGGCAACCATGGCTTTGGATACCAGAATCGCATGGGAATAGGGACAATTAAATTCGCTGTCACAGGTATGAAACACAGTGATCCCCCGCAGGAAAAGATTGTTTAATTCCGCCACAACATTTCGTGGATTTCGTACACTTACCTGTTTACCCCTTACGAGCGGCTCCGGACAATACACGCAATTCAAGGAACACCCGCGTTTGGTCTCGAATCCAACCTGCCCGCCGTTTTCGAAATAATATGAATTGTCAATCAGAGATCTGGAGGATAAATCAATTTTTTCTAAGGGAACCGGCAAGATTGCGTTCTTTCTACAGTTCCCATTCTCCATCCAGACCAATCCCGGTACCGACTCCAGTTCGATGTTGTCTGAAAGCGCGACGATCAGTTTAATGAAACCTTGCTCTCCGCCCCCGCATATGCCATAAGGCACGCCACAAAATTCCAGGGTTTCAGAGGGAAAAATA